>NZ_JAKJSW010000097.1:0-15860 GCF_050337375.1 Vibrio makurazakiensis
GTGTATATACTATTAGTAAGGAGATACGAGGAGATAACCTGATTATGGACAAATATACTAATTTACTCACTTCAGAACTACAGTCCATTGACCTGCAGAAATGGCAACAAACTGTTGATTTAATATCAGAACTCTTCGATGCTGCATGCGGAACAATTGTACAATTAAAAGACAATGAGTTTAATGTTATTGTTGCGAGCCAAAACGACGATAACTTCCTAAGCACTGGGGATACATGGCCTTGGGACATACAAAGCTTTTGCAGAGAAATCATAGAGAAAGAAGATGAACTCTATGTACCTGCAGCGAAAGACAGTAAGTATTGGTGCCAAGCTCCTCCGGTAAAGTCAGGCCCAGTACGCTCCTACTGCGGCTTCCCAATCTATTGGCCTGACGGTTCACCATTTGGCACCATTTGCGCCATTGATACAAAAACATCCCAGTACAATAGCTCTCTTCAAAAAGTACTCCTGCAAATGTCTCATTTGATATCTGCCGATCTACGTATGATGAAAGACTATGAAACCATCAAAAGTTTAGCTATTTGTGACGAACTGACCGGTGTTAATAACCGTCGCGGTTTAAAGATCCTGGGCGAACAGAAATTCAAGGATGCAAGACGCTACCAACACGCGATCGGTGTGGTTTTTCTAGATATAGATAACATGAAGCGAGTCAATGACACCTTTGGTCATTCCGCTGGTGATACGTGCATTGTCACTCTGGCTAAAATACTTCAAGAAAACTGTCGAGAGAGCGATATCATCGCTCGGTTAGGTGGAGATGAATTTTTAGTTGTTTCATTACTGGGTTCAAGAAGAGAACTCAGTATCATGGCTAACCGAATCGAAGAAAAATACAAAGCCATCGTAAGCGGTAGCGTTCAACTGGAATGCACATCCATCAGTTATGGAACAAGTATCGTTGATTGCTATAGCCCATTGTCGTTCGATGAACTTATGAAAGAAGCTGATAAAAAGATGTACCTGCATAAACAAACAAAAAAATCGGCCAAAAAATGATTGCCTGACCATTTTCAAATTAAAGGTAAGAAACCCATTTAAAATAAGATCTAAGCAACAAAACCAAAGAGCTATTGTTACAAATTTGTTGCGGGCAACTTCTTGTGAGAGTAATTTTATTCAATAACAATTTCTACTATCACAATTAAAGAGTCATGCATGGAAGCACTATTAGAAGACTACCCTACCATCACTGAAATCCCTGTAGCTTGGGGAGAAATGGATGCCCTAAACCATGTTAACAACGCCGTTTACTTTCGATACTTTGAAACCGCTCGTTTAGAGTTTTTTAATAAAGTAGAGCTTATGGAAGAAATGGCGGTAACAAAAGTGGGACCTGTATTAGGCGACACTTATTGTAAATATTACCTCCCTGTTACTTACCCAGATACATTACTCGTGGGTTCAAAGGTGACAGAAGTCAGTGAAGATAGATTCAAGATGGAATATGTCATCGTCAGCCAAAAGCTCGGAAAAGTAACAACTAAGGGAAGCGCAACGATAGTCATGTTTGACTTTGCTTCTAACCAAAAATCATTGCTATCTATCCGCCTAGCCAGTGCTATTCAAAACATGTAGCTGAACTACTTAAATCTACATGCCCTTTTTGCCTAAGAGGGTATGTTCATTACCTCGCTAGCCCTTCTCAAACCGACTCATCACAAGCTATAAATCTAAAGCGAATAACCCCAACTTTATACAAGTAACTTAACCCAACCTAAATATCATAAATTACAATTTAATCAACGTTTTAACTGACAAATCAAAAAGTAGTCGTTAGTATTAGTTTCATATCATTTTATCTAACCTCTCGTGACTTATGAGCAATTCAACCTCTCAAGACCTCATTCAACATTTAAAGATTGGCACTAGAGTTTCAGCGACTTTTGATTTTGGGCCATCAGACACACATGCGATTCATGCGCACTATGTAGGGATGAAGCAGGACGAGTTTCTGGTTTTTTCTTTGTCTAAATCAACGGTTGAAAGCCTAACTCTTAGAAAGGTCGATAACTGCGACATTATCATTCGCGCGATAACCGATACTGAACTGGCTCATATCATTGCGTTCAAAACGAGTGTGAAATGCTTGCTCTCTCGACCTGCCCATATGTTGTTCTTAAGACCACCAGCATCGATAGCAACTAAGCCTGTCCGAGAGCATGAAAGATATAAAGTTAATGTGGATTGCGAACTGATATCGCAGTCCGTAACTTACCAAGGGAAGCTGGTCGACTTTTCAATTGCGGGTTGTGGTATCTACTTAGAAGAAGATCCTGAACTCAATTCTAAATCAGACATTACGATTTCGTCTATGCTCAACGAATTCTTGCCAGAAGGAACACACTACCAAGCCGTAAGAACGATCAAAAAAGGCAAAGGTTGGCTAATTGGCATTAAGTATAAAGAAAACATTGAGATGAGCTTAGATTTAAAACGTGAAGTATTAGAGCAAGCTTTCTTTGCGGGTAGCCTTTAAAGTTTCAAAGGCTTTTAAAGTAACAGAAGGCTTTTTAAAGTCACAGGTTGCCTTGGTGTAAGCAACCTGAACAAATAAGCCTAGAGAAGCCCTGTTAAGAATATGACTCCTCGATAAATGCACTTTTGTAATGCACAAATGCCTCGTGTAAATCGGACTCTTTAATTGGCTTCACAATCACATAATCAGCACCAGCACTCATAAAGCTATCACGCGTCACTTTTTGGGTGTCTGCTGTACACGCATAGACCGGCGTCGAGAGTTGCAGATCGTCACGTATACGCTGCGTAGTCTCAATCCCACCAAGGTTAGGTAATTGGTTATCCATCAGGATCAAATCAAACGATTCTGTTTTCAGTACAGATATCGCCTCTAAACCATCTTTTGCCCACACCACTGACATACCGTATTTCTTACAAAATGCTTGGGCAATAAACGCGTTAGTATGGTTGTCTTCGACTAAAAGTACTTTTAAGCTGCCTTCAAACAAGTCATGCGCTTCCTGCTGCGGCTGTGAGGGCTCTAAATTGACTAACTCACCACCTCGACATTCAATCGGTAGATCGATGATAAAAGTAGAGCCTTTCCCTTTCGCACTGCTGACCTGAATATCTCCGCCTAACATATCAACCAAGTTTTTAACGATAGCGAGCCCTAAGCCCGTACCTCCATATTCGCGAGTCGTCGTCGACTCTTCTTGAATAAATGGTTCGAAGACGGCATCTAACTTCTCATCATTAATACCAATTCCAGTATCTTTAACGATCAGCTTGAGCCCCGCCTTAGTCGACTGAGGGAATCGTTCAACTTCATAACCAACCGATATTGTCCCTTGATCAGTAAACTTTATCGCATTACTCAATAGGTTAAACATGATCTGGTTAAGGCGAACGGGATCAGTAAAGACTTCAGCTTGCTTAGTCACGTCGCTCGTAACCTTTAATTCCAACCCTTTTTCTTCACATAACGGGCGATAAATCTTATCGAGCGTATTGATCATGTCCGAAAGTCGGAAGTCCTTTTTCTGTATGGTGAACTGACCTTGTTCAATTTTTGAAAAGTCTAGAATATCGTTGAGTACGGCTAGTAAGTGTTCTGCGCTATTACATAGAATATCCACTTGCTCAATATTGGATTCATTTTTGATAGAACGTTTCAGTAATTGAGCAACGCCCAACACACCATTAAGCGGAGTTCGAATTTCATGACTCATTTTTGCCAAGAAATCCGCTCTGACATTAGCAAGCCGCTCGGCCTCGGTTCGGGCTAAGTTCGTTTGCTTCTCTGCATCAATCAGCTTGGTGATATCTTGTCCCTGAACGACAACGGCACTAATCCCTTGCTCGACCTGAATCGGTGACAAGTTCCAACGGAAAGTTTTATCTCCTATCGGGACATTGATGCCTGTTAGTGTCGCACCACGCATGACCATATTGATATGTTGCAACATATTCTTTTCAAATTGCTTAGCCGATGATTCACCACCCATTAAGCCTTGTTGACTATGGTCTGCATTGTTCAACTCAAGCTCAGCCGCAGGGTTCATTTGAATCAGTACTCCCGCATCCGACCACACCAAAATAGGTGAGTGTGCAAAATTAAAGAGATCCTGGAATTTTTGATTTTGTTCTACCAGCCGCTCAAAGGTATCTTCCAGTGTGCAACCAATATGATGAAACTCATGGATACTAGAGCCTTCAAACTCGCGGAATTCATCAACCTGACTCGCAGAGCGCGTGTAATCCATAAGCTTATCTAGCTCAACCGAAACACGCTTTTGAATCCATGTTCGAGCGATAAATGAAAGAATAAAAATGCCGGCAATTACGATCATCAACGCTTGTCGGTAGTYACTTTCTAACTCGATTAAGTTTGAGTTTTTTTGTACCGCTCGAATAACTAAAGGAGTCTTAACGGAGTTTATCTGTATTGAAGTAATAGTAACAAAGTGACCTACTGTGTCGGTTTTATTGCTCTCATACTCCAACACATCAGAAACTGAATAGCTTTCTTTCCCCGTAAAGGTCGAGGTCACTGGTTTGCCATGAGCTTCAATAACAATGTTTTCACAGTTACTTCCCTGCTGAATAGACTCAGCCAACGAAAAATTGTTATCTAATACTATCGCTATGTAGATTTGACCCAGTACTTCTCCAGAGTTTGGGTGAATAATCGGGGTTCTTCTCGCTAAGACATGACGCTCGCCTATTTCTGTCGATATCTTCAAGAAGTGCCAATTACTACTAAACGCCACTTCACTAGCCAACTCTAAAAGCTGACCTTCAGAGAAGCCGTAGAATTGAGCATTACCATCCTCCCACGCAAGGCCATCGGTTGTCGTAACAAAACGTAGGTCTGGAGCATGGTCTGGTTCGCGCTGATCGATACTAAAAAAGTAATAGCTCAGCGCTTCTAGATCTTCATTTGTAGAAAACTGTTGGAGTGCATCGCTTTTTGAACTGCTATCCTGATGGAGTTGTAGAACAGATAAACGATAATCGAACATGTTTTGAATCAAGCTAGAGGTCTGCTTAACGGTTCGGTTTGTTTCTTGCTGGATGATCTTACTACTGGTTTGGTAGTTCTGGAAAAGAACACCAATAGCCATCAAACCTATAACCAAAATCAAAATTCGAGTTATAAGTTTTACGAGTGTTGGTTGCTGCAAATCTATAGGCGGTTTTTTCATTAGTTTCCAGAGTATCTAAATGCTCTTTCTTTCAATTTCGCTATACGTTTAGGCGAATCTTCCTTTGAAACTATCGCGAAATCTCCAGAATATACAGTTGGAACGGCTTTCCCTTCCAGGTTCCATTTAATGGCTTCTGCCATCGCGATGCCAGTGTCGTCGTTCATACGCATCACAGTGACATCAAGTTCATTATTTTGAATAGCTTTAAGCTCAGCGGAACCACCACCCCAGCCATTCACTTGAACATCAGTTCGTCCAAGTTCTTTAATCGCTTCGGCCGCACCAAGTGCTACATCAGTCGAGCAAGCGTAAATAAAGTCTAGATCAGGATTTTTCTCTAAACTCAACTTCGCCGCTTGGTAACCGCTTTCTTTGGTTGATTTTGTATAAAAAGACGAACGAAGTTTAAAGTCGGAATGCTGATTCAACTCATGGATAAAAGTATCGCCTCGCGCATCACTAATATAGCCTTCTGAACGGTACAACACCGAATATTTACTTTCTTGTTTGCTTTTTTCTTTGAAGTATTCAGCAAGTTTAAGGCTGCCTGTCGCATGGTCAAACCCGACATACATCAGAGGTTGACGCTCATTCCACGCACGTACCGGTGTTGTAATGTTCTGCAAAATTAGCTGAGTTTCTGTCGAACTCAAAACGTGCTCGATAAATTTACGGTGGCGGGTCGTATCCAATGTAAAAATCAGATAATCCGTTTTGCTTTCAATCGCTTCTTGTAGAGRGATACTTTGCTGCGCAATATCTGCATTTACACGAGTAAACACCTGATTAATCTGATAATTAACATTCAGCTTATCTAAACGCTTTTCAAACGCAGTGATGTTTCGACTCCAGTAGTCTGAGATTTGCTGCCCAGGGTACACCACTGAAATTGTGATAGGTTCGGCTTGAGCTTTTGTAAGTGGAACAGGATGATCCTGAACAACCGTATTCATTTGCTCGGTTAAAGCTTTCTGTTCAGGAAAAGCCTTTAAGTAATCTTTATATTCCCAATAGCCATTTAATACGTGAGAGCCGTGCGAAAGCACTGGTGAAGCGAATATCGCTAGCCCCAATAACACAAGTGAACGTTTCATTTTATTCTCGATTTTTTATGAGCTACTTTGGCCCATTTTTATACCTAGCCGATCGTCAAGTCTTTGCTATGACGTGCATATATTATGGAGGAGAAATATTCAAAATGATAGAGAACGGCCTGTAATTGGTATGGCATTCATAATAAAATCGAAATCAGCCTACTTATCTGATTCATTTTTTAAATATAAGTAAGATAGAGTATTGAGCGGATGATTAGGCAGCAAAAAAGGTAAGTAGTGAACCTATACCATTACAAAGATGATAACAATGTAAGCAATTCGTATAAAAATCACTTACATAGTATGACAATAAAGTAGCTTGAGACAATTACTCACCAGAGAAAACTGACCAATGAGTAATCATCAACTGTTAGAAGAATGTTGGAATCCAATGAGTCACATTATCTTGCTCATCAACAACACCGATATATCGCCATTTATCAAAAGTTAAACAAGGATGTGATGTCGACATCGCTACGATGTCTCCCACCTGTAGAGTGTCTTGTTCCATTTCAACGAACATATGCTGATCCATCACTTTAGTTGACGTTAATCCATCAAGTGTCACTTCTTTACCATCGCGGATTACCCTTTCAATGATAGGCAGACCAGCATCAAATGCGACGTCTCTTTTACCTAATCCGACAACGGCTTTGCCTTTCTCTGGAACTGATAAAACATATGCCCAAACTTCTAATGAAGAAACAAGATCTCCTGACAAGTCACATGCTACGCCATTGTTTATACTTGCCCTAGATTGAACAAGGTTTTGTGCATCTTCGTAGATGCCAGTATCGTGAATTGCATAACAACCCGGGCGAATTACCCCGACCAAATCCACTAACTGACTAAACTCCTCAGCTACAACATCATACCAAGCAGAACCCGCACCAGAGATGATCGGTTCTTCTAATTTGTACTCCTGCTTTAGCTCCGTTAAAAGAGAAATCGCGAGGCCCAAAAACTCTCGAATGTCCTGCTCTGCGTTATCGCCACTGATCACACCCTCATAAAGCTCAATGCCTTTGAGTTCTGTGTGAGGTGCTTGGTGAATCGCTTGAGCCAACTTATAAACATCATCCGATGTACGACAGCCACAACGTCCGCCTTCGACACCCAATTCAATAAACAGCGGAACCGTCACCCCTGCGCTGCTCACTACGCGTTCCCACGCTTCAACATTCGCCACGCTATCAACACATGAGTAAACCGTCACATTATGGTTTTGGATCAAGTTCACGACTATCTGCATATTCACCTTACCAACCACTTGGTTAGCAATAATGATCTGTTTAGCTCCAGCCAACACCGCGATTTCAGCTTGCGCGGCAGAAGCAACAGTGATCCCCCACGCTCCATTATCTAGTTGCTGCTTGAACAAATCAGGTGTCATGGTGGTTTTGCCATGAGGGCAAAGCTTCACATTGTTCTTGTTAGCAAAGGCTTGCATCCATTCAATGTTATTTTCTATCGCTGATTGTCTAACTACCGCACAAGGCAAGCTAACTTCTTCTTTCACCAATGAAAAAGAACCCCTTGCTGAACGACATATCGGCAACCCTTTTGTACCAATAGGCAAGCTTTCAGAGTGCTCTCCATGAAAATTACTATCACAAACTTGCTTTTCTTGACTCATCTTCAATTTCTCCTAACAAGGTGTTAAACGCCTGTAGTAACTGGGCTTATTGTACGATAAGATATTCCCAACGTTAGAAAGTATCAAACAATTGAATCCTAAATGTGCACTTTCTCACTTTTTTTAAGTTCACGTATATTTAGTATTTGTTTTGCGAACAGGTAAACCATATGACAATCGATATAGATATCATTTCGTGTATTTCAGAGCGATTCAACGCCCTTAGAGATGCAGAGAAAAAAGTCGCTAAGTTAATCATGGATGATTTAGCTAACTCCGCGAATGCCAGCATTACTCAACTTGCTGAGCAAGCTGGAGTAAGTGAAGCAACCATTACGCGCTTTGCGAAGGCTGTTGGCTGTAAGAACGTTCGAGATTTAAAAATCAAATTGGCTCAATCTCTGGCTATCGGTCAGCGCTTTATTCATGAGCCAATTGATAACACCGGCATTCAAGGTGTTTATGAGTCAATTAAGCAATCAATGGATATCAACCGAAAATTGCTTAATGAAAGTGACATTAACACCGCAGTCGAATGGCTTCATGGTGCACGCCAAATTATCAGTATTGGTATGGGTGGTGGTTCAACCATGGTGGCACAGGAGTTTCAAAACCGTACCTTCCGCTTAGGTTACGCCGTTGTTTCTTACAACGATGGTTTACAAGCGCGAATGGTAGCTTCAACGGCAGACAAGAACGACGTTTTAGTCATTATGTCTGTGACAGGTTTTACTCCGACTATTATCGAAACAGCTGAAATTGCTAAACAATATGGTGTGAAAATCATTGCGATTACCGCAGCGAACTCACCTTTAGCAGAAGTCAGTGATTTGGTTTTACCAATTGTTACGCAAGAAACAGATTTTATTTATAAACCTTCTGCTTCTCGATACGCCATGCTCGCCATGGTGGATGTTATCGCAATGGAATTAGCCGTAAGCCACAAACGTCGTTCACGCGACCGCTTACGAAGACTAAAACTCGCGTTGGACTCTCATCGAGGAGGGATAGATAGACAACCGCTTGGTGATTAATCAGAAGTGGTTAAACACCAGCAAGGAGCAGCAAAGTCATGCAGTTTGATACAATCATTCGTAACGCGACCGTTATCGATGGAACGAACACGCCTTCATACTTAGCTGATGTAGGGGTAAAGGAAGACAAGATCGCAGCAATTGGTGACCTAACTGATCATCACGCAACCAATGACATTGATGCCACTGGAAAGGTTCTTGCGCCAGGTTTCATTGATGTTCACACTCACGATGACACCAACGTCATTCGTATGCCGGAATGTTTGCCGAAGATCAGTCAAGGGATCACCACGACGATCGTCGGTAACTGCGGCATCAGTGCTTCGCCTGCCACACTCACCACTGCTCCACCCGATCCGATGAATTTACTTGGAAAGCAAGCCGACTTTAAATATCCAACGTTTGCTGCTTACGCTAATGCTGTCTCAGAAGCTCAGCCTGCCGTTAACGTTGCTGCTCTCGTAGGTCACACGACGCTACGCAATAACGTAATGGATGACTTATTTACGGGTGCTACTGACGAACAAATCGCACAAATGCGTGTAACGCTACGCCAAGCAATGGAACAAGGTGCTCTGGGTTTAAGCAGCGGTCTCGCTTATGCCAGTGCTAAATCATCGCCAGAAGAAGAAGTTCAGCAACTGGCTCAAGAGCTCAGCGAGTTTGGTGGCATTTACACCACTCATATGCGTACAGAATTCGAAGGTATTTTAGATGCAATGGACGAGTCATTCCGAGTCGGTCAAAAAGCAAAAGTACCAGTGATCATCTCACACTTAAAATGCGCTGGCGCTGGTAACTGGGGGCGAACAACTGAAGTACTGGATAAGCTTGATACTGCTTATCAACATCAGGATGTTGCATGTGATTGTTACCCTTACTCTGCGAGCTCTTCAACG
This sequence comes from Vibrio makurazakiensis, assembly GCF_050337375.1. NCBI lineage: Bacteria > Pseudomonadati > Pseudomonadota > Gammaproteobacteria > Vibrionales > Vibrionaceae > Vibrio > Vibrio makurazakiensis. The sequence continues at coordinate 9,858 of NZ_JAKJSW010000097.1, forward strand.
CTTGATTTAAAACAAGTGACCGAAGATTTTGACATCTTAATCACTTGGTCTGATGTATACCCTCAGCACGCTGGAAAAATGTTGAAAGTGATCGCTGACGAAATGGAACTTCCTATCATGGAAGCCGCGAAAGCTTTACAGCCAGCCGGCGCGGTCTACCACAATATGGACCCACTAGACGTAGAGCGCGTACTCAAATACAAACTCACCATGATTGGTTCTGACGGTTTACCTAATGATCCTAACCCGCACCCTCGACTTTGGGGCGCATTCCCTAGAGTTTTAGGCTACTACAGCCGCGAACGTAAAATATTCTCACTAGAGACTGCCGTTCACAAAATGACGGGGTTATCGGCTAAACGCTTCAAGCTTGGTGGCCGAGGAGAGATCAAAACAGGCAACTTTGCAGATCTTGTGATATTCGACCGTGAACAGATTATCGACGTCGCTGATTTCGACAAACCAATCGCAGCCGCTAAAGGCATTGAAATGGTTATCGTCAACGGCAAACTCGCATACAAAACAGATACAGGTGTGACAAAACGAGCAGGAAAGTTTCTTGTTCGCCAAGCGGGTTAACTCACTTAACGTCGCGCTTTTATCACAAAGCTACATTAAATAAATTTATACAAACACAGTAGTTAGAACTCATAGGTTCAACTCATTAAATAGAAATACGGAGAAAAGATTATGTCAATTAAACGTTACGGTGTTGAAGGTGGTACTGGTACTGGTGGTCAACATCTTCCATTTGCTCGCGCAACTGAAGCTGGTGGTTTCCTATACGTTTCTGGTCAAACTCCAATGACAGACGGTGAAGTAGTTGAAGGCGGTATCGTTGACCAATCTCGTCTAGCGATTCAAAACTGTGTCGATATCATGGAAGAAGCAGGTTACGGCCTAGAAGACGTAATGCACGTAAAAGTAGTACTGACTGACTCACGCTACTTCCAGTCATTCAACAAAGTATTCAAAGAATTCTTCGGCGCTAACCCACCAGCTCGTATCTGCATGGTGTGTGACCTAGTCGTAGACGTGAAAGTAGAAGTTGATGTGACATGTTACCGTGCAGACCGTGCGTAACAAGTAATTTAGGCTTCCCTGTCCTTACAAATGAGTACGGCAGGGAAGCTTTCAAAGCAGCAATAAGTGATAGCTAAAGGCTTGTCAAATAGCAGTAGGAGTCGAGTAAATGGAATCAAAAAATATCGCCTTTTTTGGTGAGTGTATGATTGAGATTAGTGGGACACCACTGAATAAAACGTATGGTGGTGACACGMTCAACACAGCGTTATATCTCGCTCGACTACTGCAAGAGCAGCCTTTTAATATTCACTATGCAACAGGGCTTGGACACGACAATTTAAGTCAAGACATGATTAGCAACTGGACTGAAGAAGGTATCGGTTGTGAAATGGTCGCTAAAATTGACGGTAAAAACCCTGGTCTTTATATGGTCGAAACAGACCAAGATGGCGAGCGTTCTTTTAACTATTGGCGCAGTGATAGTGCCGCAAAGCGCTATTTCGACCAAGTTTCACCGCTTGAGTTAGCGATAGAAAAAGAGCAAATCGACCTGCTTTACATCAGTGGGATCAGCCTTGCTATTCTCGAAGATGAAGCGAAAGAGCGCTTACTATTATGTATAAAGCAGCTCAAAAAACAGAACAAACAAATCTGCTTCGATAACAATTACCGCCCGCAACTCTGGTCTACAGATCAAGCGCAACATTGGTATAGCCAAGTTTTAGGATATACAGATGTAGCACTCATCACTGAAGATGATGACGTGTTAGTGTGGGGAAATAACCATGTTGTCGAACGTTGCCAACACTTTGGTTGTCAACAAGTGGTCGTAAAACGAGGCAGCGAACCTTGCCTTGTCGTCGACCATTTACAAAGCCAGCACAAGCTATACGAAATCGCAGCAACTAACGTAACTAACGTTGTCGATACTTGCGCTGCTGGTGACTCGTTTGCTRCAGGCTACCTGGCTGGATACTTGACTCATCAAGCGCCAGACAAGAGTGCGTCGCTAGGTCATGCGTTAGCAGGTACAGTCATTCAATATTCTGGGGCAATCATCCCTAAAACAAAAACAGAAGCATTTAAAATTGCAGGAGCATAAGATGTCTCAAGAATTAATCTCAGCCTTAAAATCTTTTAAAGTGATCCCAGTAATCCAGCTTGATGATCCAGCTCAGGCAGTCCCTCTAGCTAAGGCGCTAGTAGAAAACGGCCTTCCGGTTGCTGAAGTAACATTCCGCACTGAAGCGGCAGCTGAAGCTATTCGTCTTATGCGTGAAGCTTACCCAGAGATGTGTATTGGTGCTGGAACTGTACTAAACGCAGAGCAAGTTGATAAAGCAAAAGCAGCGGGTGCTGAGTTTGTTGTTGCGCCAGGCCTAAACCCTACAACAGTAAAGTACTGCCAAGAAGTCGGTATGCCTATCGTTCCGGGCGTAAATAACCCAAGCCAAATTGAATTAGGTCTAGAGCTTGGCCTAACGTTCATGAAGTTCTTCCCTGCTGAAGCTTCTGGCGGTATTTCAATGGTTAAGTCACTACTTGCACCGTATGTAAACGTATCATTAATGCCAACTGGCGGTATCAGTAAAGGTAACGTTTCTGACTACCTAGGTATTGACCGCGTGATCTGTTGCGGTGGTACCTGGATGGTTGCTCCTAAGCTAATTGCTGAAGGTAACTGGGATGAAATTGGTCGCTTAGTTCGCGAAGCCGTTGAGCACGTTGCTTAATCGGTAAGAACGACGACACATCACATTCATATAAAAAGGCAGCGAATTAAAACTCGCTGCCTTTTTTAATCCACTTTTGCCAAATCATGTGATTCTAAACTGCACTCTTTTAATTTCTATGGCCTCAATTACGTAACTCGGCATTCTTCATTAAGCTCTCTGGCACTTGAATGTCCCACCTATCAAGTTCTGACTGGCTAAACACCAGCGCACCTTTTTTAGGCGTTACAATCACAGGCATAATCCCCGATTCCATATAGCGTTTCACTTGCTGAGCAGCTGCTATTCCTTGCTCTAAAGCGCTGATCGCCAGCCCACCAATGGCTTTACCCTCACCCACAGAATACGTCCAAAACGCATAGAGCGGGACAGGTGTATGGCTGCTTGTCCAACGACTCACATCTTCTAAGGCGAAGTGATTTCCTTGTTCATCTTTTAACGCTGCATAATTGGCGATGATAAGAGCATCGTAACCTTCATTTTTTGAAGCTTTAGTATGCTCATGCCAGCTTTCTATCGAGTCGACCAAGTACGCATCAACAGCAACACCATTAATAATCTGAGACCGCTTCGTTCCAAAAGAGGTCATCAAAATGGCATGAGATGTCGCAGCGGCGTCCATCATTACTTTGATTTTTTTTACGTCAGGCTGAAGCTCGCTGATCATATGCACTGAACGTTTAAGCAGAGGGCGCTCTAAAACTCCTGAGATATTGGCAGTAATCGTCACATACTGTCTCGGGTTAGCGTTAACTCCCAGAAACACGGTAGGGATCCGACTTTTCGTTAACCGAGGGCCTAGATATTTAAGAGCGTTGTCGTCTGATATCACCACAATATCGGGGTTATGTTGTTGAATATATTCCCAGGCTTCATCTGCGATGGCTTCGAAGTCTTCACTTGGGCGTCTTTTGGTGTCCATTTGAAAATCATGAATAGTCATACCGTCAATTTCAGACATAAAACCTTCTCGGTACTCTTGCACCCAGGGGTAACCAAAATGATAGCTATGAACGAAAACCAAATTTTTAGCCAAAGAAAAAGGAGCAATAACTAGCGCTATAACAATGAACAAATACTTCATTCACACCTCCACTCTTAGTAATCATAAGTGTAAGTGTAGTTGCTTAATCTATTATCTCGCCAAGAATAAAATGAGAGTAGATTCAGGGTTGTCACCCATGACTTAACGCAAAAACAAAGCCGACAACATTCTCTGGATTAGCTTCTTATAACGAACAATCAATTTTGACCTAGGTAACCAAACAGGCGTATCTAAAACTGTTTTTGCGTGAGAAAAAGTCCTAAAGCCTTCAATCCCGTGATATCGCCCCATTCCTGACTCTCCCACACCACCAAAGGGTGAATCGTCCGCAGCAACTTGCAATAAAGTTTCGTTAATCCCCACCGTACCGCTGTGTGTTTCATTCATCACTTTACGTTTGGTTTCCCGATCATTCGTCATCAAATATAGAGCAAGTGGACGCGGTTTTTCATTAATGTAAGCAAGCGCTTCATCCAGGCTTCCATAAGTCTTAATTGGCAATAATGGCCCAAAAACCTCATGCTGCATGACTAACATATCTTCTGTCACGCCAGTCAATAACTGCGGTAGCATCAGTCTGGAGTTCGGGATTTGGGCTTCTAGTTGCTCATACTTTGTAGCAACATTATGCAGTGTTGCTCCTTTACTCTGAGCATCGGTTAAATAGCTTTTCAAGCGTTGGAGCTGTCCCTCATTGATAATATGAGTTACTTGCCCCAAAGATTGCGCAGAACGCTTGCTCAGAGTCCCTTTCAAATAAGCGCGTTCAAACTGCTTCAAGTATTCGTCAACGAATGCCTGCTCTTTACCTTCTGGCAACAATACATAATCTGGAGCTACACAAATTTGCCCAGCATTTATCGACTTACCAAGTAAAATTGCACTTACTGATCTTACGATGTCTGCGTCTTTCGCAATCACCGCAGGTGATTTTCCACCTAGTTCCAGCGTGACTGGCGTTAGGTTTTCAGCAGCAGCCTTAGCAACCAGCTTGCCCACAGCGGTAGAGCCTGTAAACATTACATGGTCGAATGGAAGAGCACTAAATTGAGAAGCGACGTCAGCAGCCCCTTCAACACAAATCACGTGCTCGGATAAATTAGCAAAAATCGTCTTAATTCGCTGATTGGTGCTAGGGGTGTGCTCGCTTAACTTAACCATAACTCTGTTGCCCGCCGCGAGAACTGTTACGATTGGCGCGATACTCAGTACAATAGGAAAGTTCCATGGGACAATCACACCAACGACACCAAGTGGTTGGTACTCAACGGTTACCTTAGAGGGACTTAGCATCAAACCCGCGTGACGTTTATCTGATTTGACCCATTTGGAAAGGTGTTTAGTCGTGTAGTTAATATGTTGAACCGCAGGCATTAAGTCGCAAATCACAGAGTCAAACTCACTGCGATACCCGTAGTCTTCTTGAAGAGCAGCCACCAATTCTTTTTCTATCGCTAGCAGCCTATGCTTCACTTCTTCGAGGCGCTCAATCCGGCCTGAAACCTCAGGATAAGGCTCCACCTTATAGGCAGACTTTAAACTTATATAAGAAGACTTTAGCGATGTCGCATCAAAAGGAGCGGAGTCTAATTTGGTTGAACTAAATTCAGCTGTATCGAAGTTCTGGGCGTTCATTAACTATCCACTATCAGTAAGGTCTGCTTTATCATACCCTGCTTACCATGAGATTCACTCGCTCAGATTCACAAATTTACTGCACATATATCAAACCGATTCTGGTTAAAAAACTTCCTCCCTAAGATCTAGCGCAAAAGCCAAGCTATTATTGTCGTTACATGTTTCACCTTGAAAATAGTTGAGTATATACTTATAAAGGTGTGAATTATTCTCACCCATTTCTAGAATGAGTAAGCATTTACTTAAAGTTGTAGATAGTAAGAGAGGAACTTTGTGAAAAAAATGGAAGCTCCATTAGATATGAATATCGGAGCTAGATTTAAAACTATCAAACATGGCTATGTGACTGTTGTTGAATATTACAACTGCCACACCGTTATTGTTGCGTTCGAAAATACAGGGAACATTCGTTCAATCAGTGCAACAAAATTAAGAACAGGACAACTTTCTGATCGCTCAGTAACACCAGATTCCATTATGGTTGGTGAACAAGTTGAATCAGTGAAACATGGTTTATTAACCATTACCCAAGTTGAATCTGAAAACATTGTTGTATTAATG
>NZ_JAKJSW010000098.1:0-15657 GCF_050337375.1 Vibrio makurazakiensis
CTCCTTCCCCAGCTAATGCGGTAGCAGGAATTGGTGTTTCTAGCTCTTCTTGAGCATATGAAATCGGAGCAAAAAGCGCTGATAGTAACAACGCGATTTGAGCAAACAATAAGATCAATCGATTATTTTTTCGCATCGTTTTTCAATAGTTGAGTGAATTGAGTTGAGAATGACTTTTTCTCTAATTCTTCAGCTGTCAGTGGCTTATCAAGCTTTGAGATTAACTGTATAGACTGGCTTGTAATACCAACTAGGAACTGTTCTTCTCCCGCTTGGACAATCGCAATTCTCTCTTTCGTTCCAACAGGGATCTGCCGAACAACTGACAACCCTTGCTGATTAACTAAGCTCGGTACTTGCATCCGTTTTAACAGCCAAGCGATAAATAATATGAACGCTATAACAAAAATTAGCGACCCAAATGTGGTCGCTAAATCTAATGTCGCAGCGTCAGCCGCAAATGCCTTTGGCGAGCTTAGTGCTAAGGCAAAAAACGAACCAAAGGTAACCTTTACTGCTTTCATTAACGAAGCTTCTTAATGCGTTCAGTTTGGCTAATAACGTCGGTTAAACGAATACCAAACTTATCATTCACGACAACTACTTCGCCGTGCGCAATCAAGGTTCCGTTAACCATGACATCCAAAGACTCACCAGCGATCCTGTCTAGCTCGACAACTGAGCCTTGGTTAAGTTGCAACAAGTTACGGATACTGATCTGTGAGCGGCCAACTTCCATAGAAATGGTTACTGGAATATCCATGATGGTGTCGAGTTTACGACGCTCATCTTCAGAAATCGGTGTCGATGAATCTTGAAGCTCATCAAGAGGTGCTGCCAGTACGTCATCTACGTCAATAGAAGGTGCTGCTGGATCTTCGCCAAGTGCTGCTGCCCATTCGTCAGCTAGCTTTTGGTCTTCACTTGGTTCCATACTCAATCCTATAAATCACTTTTATTATTCTTCTGCATCGCTGTCTAGGTCAGACATAATATCTTTACCTAAAAATGCAAGATCGGTCTTAACTACATGTGGACGTTCAATTTTTTCTGAGACTTGAACGGCAAGCTTGTCGCCAGAGCGACCCATTTTCACGCGATAAGTCGGTAACTCTTCTACAAACATTGTGGCGTTCTCTGGCATGGTTATCGGAATAACATCACCAGGGCGCAGCTCCATTAAATCTCGTAACGAAATATCACGCTCAAGCAAATTAACCCTAAAGTTAACCGGCACATCCATAATTTCATCGCGTAGAGCGGTACTCCAACGTACATCGGTTTCCATCTTGTCTGATTGGACACCAGCATCAAGTAGCTCACGGATTGGCTCTACCATGGAGTAAGGCATAACTACATGGAAATCGCCACCACCGCCGTCTACTTCAATATGGAAAGAGCTCACAACGATAACCTCCGTCGGGCTCACAATATTTGCCATACTTGGGTTCACTTCCGAGTCCAAGTATTCAAACTCAACCCCCATAACAGGAGACCAAGCTTCTTTGTAATCTTCGAATACAATCTTTAGAAGTAATTGAATGATACGTCTTTCTGTTGGCGTAAATTCACGACCTTCAATTTTTGCGTGGAATCGACCATCACCACCGAAGAAGTTCTCTACAAGAATGAAGACTAATCTCGCCTCCATGGTAATCAGAGCGGTACCTTTTAACGGCCTAAAACGCACCATATTCAAACTAGTCGGTACGTATAGCGTATTTTGATACTCACCAAACTTCATCATTTGGACGCCATTGATCGATACTTCAGCGGTTTTACGCAGCATATTAAACAAGCTAATACGCATATGACGTGCAAAACGCTCATTGATCAGTTCGAGCGTCGGCATTCGACCACGAACGATACGGTCTTGAGAGGAGAAGTCGAAATTAACCGCGTTTTCGGGTTCTGCTGCCTCTAAGACATCATCTACTTCTTCAACATCATCAACACCATGTAACAGCGCATCGATTTCGTCTTGGCTTAATAAGTCGGTCACGAGTTACCTATTGGATTACAAAGTCAGTGAATAACACTTTTTCAATAACTGGCTTGCCAACTACTTGAGTCAAGCTTGCCTTAATATCTTCTGTCGCCTTGTCACGGAGCTCAACTCGTCCCGTTGGAGAACGTAATTGATCAACCGTTGCTGATGCAAAAGTCGCTAGTAATGTACTTTCGACTAGTGGTGAATGGTATCGAGCAAGTTCTTCATTCTCGCTACCACGAACCATTAACTGAGCTTTAATTTGTACAAGGCGATCTTTCTTGTCGCCAGTAACATTAAATAGGAAAGGCTGAGGGATATTGACGTAGGCAACCGGGTCATTCACGACGACCGCCACTTCTGCCTCTGCATCTACACTTTCAGCGGAATCATCCGACCCCATTAAGAAAAATGCCGCACCACCACCGCCGAGCAATAACACAACGACAGCAATGATGATAATCAATAACTTACTTTTACCTTTGGGTGCATCTTCGGGTTGTTGTTCGTCTGCCATGCTTTTCTCTAAGTTTTTTAGTTTTAATTACTTATGCGCTGTTAAGTCTAGGCATAATAACTAATTCCATCACGCTTTGACTCTACATTCAATTCAAGATTGACGTCAGCATCAAGGTTTTCATCACCTTGCACATCATTTGCACTATTATTTCCACTTTGACCACCATTCCCTGTACCGTTCGCGTAACCATCACGTTGTTGTCCTGATGCCTGTTGTTGAACCGATGAATCAGCAAGCTGTATGCCTTGCTGCGCTAACATCTCTCTAAGGCGAGGTAAAGTTTGTTCAATGACTTCGCGAGCTTGTGGACTACTCACTGTAAAGTGGACGTTGGTTACATCATTATTTGTCGACATGCGAATTTGCATACGACCTAATTCCGGTGGGTCGAGCCTAATATCTAAGTTTTTTAAGTTCTTAGACATCATCATTTGAACTTTTTCCGCAACTTGCTCATTAGCTAACTCTTTAGTGAGCTGTAATGGAGCTTGTTGCTGTGCTTGAATCTCAGCTCTTGTGGGAGCAGTATTAGGCATACCTTGCTGGCCAGAAGCTGAAGCTATTTGCTGAGCTAAAGTGCTTTCTTTACTGTCTTCTTTTTTCGATTGAGTACCTGCAAGTAGTGCAGCTCCCGCGACACCACCTTTCGTCATTGCATCACCACTCCCCGCTTTTGCCATAGTGACAGCGGAAGCTTGAACGCTTTGAGCTGCAACAAGCGACGGATCAATTGCCGCGTTGTTGAAAGAAGTCGCACTGCCCTTATCCGCCATTGAATGTACCGCTTGGTTATTCATGGAAGCTGTGGATGCAGAATTTTGCGATAGTGCTTGCTGTACCGAGGCCGCAACACCGGTTTGAGCGGCTTTACTTGCTACGCTATTTTCGCTGGCTTTAGCCTCTACCGCCATTTTAGGATCTGCAATGGCCTGCGCTGCTCCCCAAGCGATAGCGCTTTCAGCAGGAAACTCTTGGGTTGCGCTCGTTTCAGATGCAACAAGTATTTCTAACTGGCTATTGAGGCTATCTAATTCACGATTAGCAATAACGAGTAACTCTTGTTCCTGTTGAGTTAAGCTCTGTCCATTAGCGCTTTTTGTCAGCAATTCATTTGCAATATTTTCTGTTTCTACAATCTGCCCTTGAATCGTCTGTACTGCCGTGACTAATTGCTCTGTAGTTAACGATTCTGCCACCAACGGATCTACCGCCAATGGTTTTAAGTTTTCTTGATTAGACACAACCCCAGCAGCAGAAAGTCTCTGAGACATTTCAGATTCGTTAGCCTGTAATTCATTCGCAGCCTTAACACCACCAGCGACTTGTAATGCCTCCCCTTCATTAGGTGAAGCCTGCGCTAAGCCAGCACCTTGAGTTTGAGCTTGAGATTGAGATTGAGCGTTAAGGGGCTGTTCACCAGTGTTCTTTTCAATAAATCTATCTATTGGGTGATCTTCACCGGCGTCGCCACTACTTTTTATTTGGTTGGAAGCTGACTGCAAATCCGCTTGCTCTCCGCTTGCGTCCAGCGGAGTAGTCGTTTGAGGCTGAAGACTCCCACTTTGCTGTGCTTTAACAGCATCAACAGCTAGAACCTGTTGCTCTTCTGCTTGAGGCAAGGTTTTGCCGTTCGTTGGCTGTAACGTTTTATTAGCCTCATCAAGCTGACCCAGTAATTTATTACCTTCACTCATCGCGACCGTGGCTTGCGAAGCCGACTCTGCTTTGCCACTAGGCTGATTTTCGGTGCTCGAAGAAGGTTTGGTTTCTGACTCACTTTCCCCTTCTTCACCTAGATTAGAAGAGCTCTTTTCAGAACCGTTAGAATCTTTAGCCAAAAGTTCATCGGTACTGGCATCTGTACTTGCACTTTCGACGCTCTTACTTTCAGTAGCCTCTGAACTTTCCTCATCAGCTACCGTAGAAGAGCCAGCGTCGTCAGCCCCTTTTGACACAGCATCCGTGCCTTCTTTATCTACTGACTTAGTATCAACGTTTTCTACTGATTCGCTGTCTGATGAAGAAAAAACATCTTTTAAAGTCTGTAAGAAACCTTTTGATTCACCGCTTTCTTCTGACTTTAAGTCGGCACTTCCCCCTTCAGGTATAGAAGTAGGTTGCTTACTTGACGATGCYGCTGGAAGGCTAATATTCATATCTATAAGCTCTATGTTAATGGCTTTAGGAAAGAACGAAATAAATCTATTTACTGGCCCCTCGCTCTGATATGAGCAAGCGACCCAAGAATTCACTATTTAACCAGTAACAGAAGCAAGAAGTGAGCCAAAGTGAGTGGGAAGAACAAGCTTAGAAAGGTATGAGTATTGAAGTTTTAAGAGCCTCATTAAAGTAAACGAGGAAAATGGAGATCAATTACGACGACGGCTATAAAGAAGCGTTGAAAACTCATCCATTTGTTTTTGTTCTTTCTTGTCTTGTAAACGCTGGTGCTCTGTTTGTTTTTTTTCAATCAACCACTCGTAAGACTTTCTCTGCTTTCTTAAATCCATCCAATAGCTCTGACAGTTCTCGACTTGGTTTTTGAAATGCCCTTCAGCTTCTCGTTGCTTTGACAACGTTTCATCTAATTGAGTTAAGAACTTATTAAGATGACTATATTGACTCGCCGTCAAGCCTTGCTTACCTCTGTCGATCAATTGCTGACAATAATCTAGACGGTATTTTTCTATCTGAGAAACTTGTTGATAGTAGTCCTGAAGCTCAGTATTGGCTTTGTTCAAAGCCATTACCGCTTGATTCTCTTTATCTTTTGCTTGTTCTAATAAAAATTCTAGTGCGTTATCCATACGCTATCACCCGCCTAGCACGTGTTTAAGCATATTGACACACATGTCATACGGAACAGTTTCTTTCATTTTCTGCTGCAAATATTCATCCAATCTCGGTTTCAACGTGAATGCACTATCAATAGCAGGGTCGGTACCCGGTTTGTAGGCACCTATTGAAACCAAGTCCTGGTTCTTACGGCAAATAGAGAGCACTTGCCTTACCGCTTTCGACATCAATACATGTTCTTCAGTTGTGATTTGTGGCATCACACGGCTTACTGATTTTTCTACATCAATCGCAGGGTAATGTCCGGCATCAGCCATTTCTCGTGATAATACAATGTGGCCATCTAGGATCGCTCGCGACGCATCAGCAATAGGGTCTTGCAGATCATCACCTTCTGTCAGAACAGTAAAAAATGCCGTGATCGAGCCTTGCTCATCACTACCATTACCAGCTCTTTCCACCAACGCTGGTAGCTTGGCAAATACAGAAGGCGGGTAACCTTTGGTTGCCGGTGGTTCCCCTACTGATAATGCAATTTCACGCTGCGCTTGGGCGAAGCGTGTTAATGAGTCCATAAGAAGCAGCACATCAAGACCTTGATCTCGAAAGTATTCGGCGACGGTCAATGCCGTTTGGCAACCTTTTAAACGCATTAATGGCGAAGAATCTGCAGGAGCTGCTACTACGACCGAACGTTTGCGCCCGTCTTCACCTAGGATTTCTTCAATAAACTCTTTTACTTCTCGTCCACGCTCACCAATCAGGCCAACAACAACAACCTGTGCTGTCGTACCTCGGGTCATCATGCCAAGGGTAACTGATTTACCAACACCAGAGCCGGCAAATAAGCCTATACGCTGGCCTTTACCAACTGTGAGCAAACCGTTTATCGCTTTAAGACCTACATCTAGCGGTTCTGAGATTGGCTTGCGCGCTAATGGGTTGATTGGGTCTGCGTTAAATGAAGCTCGTTGATTTGTATATAGAGCGCCAAGTCMATCAATAGGGTTACCCACCCCATCAATAACTCGACCAAGTAACTCCATGCCAACAGGAATGCCACTTTCGCCTGTCATCGGCGTTACTTTAGCGCCGGGCAAAATACCGGTGATCTGCTCGCTTGGCATCAGGAACAAGTTATCCCCCGAAAACCCAACAACCTCGGCTTCCATCGTACCCGACATTGTCTCAACCAAGCACAAGCTACCAATAGGTGCTTTACAGCCTGTAGCCTCAAGGGTTAAGCCAACAACACGTACCAACTTTCCTGAAGCGATAGGACGTGATTTTAGCCCTTGAACTTTGTATTGGTCTAAACGTTCAGCAAGAGCCAGCATCAGTGGCTTCCTTGGTGACGGTTCGCGCCACAAAAGTTTTGAATAACATTCCTTACACGCTCTTCCATTTGGTAGCTCACGCTAGACTCTCCAGCCTCAATTTGAACATCACCACGATTCAACGCAGGCTCAGGAACCAATGTCCAATTACGACAATCCAACTCACTTTCACCGTAAGCAGAACGGATGATTTCTGTATCTTCTGGGTTCAATTTAAGCGTGATAGCGTGGCCAGCAATAGGCAAAGACTCTACTGATTCCTTGACCGTATCTAAAATAATTTGAGGGTTGGTTTGCACCTCAATATGTACAACTTCTTTAACCAGAGTCAGAACCATATCAACCAACTGCTTTTCAACTTGAGCGTTCATTAGCTCTAGCGGCTGTGCAAATTGGTTAGCTAGTCCCATAAAAACGGCTACTTGCTGTTGGATATATTCTTGACCTGCTGTTATACCTTCGAGCTTGCCTGCTTCAGAGCCCTCAGCATGACCTGCAGCCAAACCCTCTTCTTTACCCTTATCATAACCTTGCTTAAAGCCCGCTTCTTGTCCTTGGTGCAAACCTTCTTGATAAGCGCCCTGTTTAATCTGCTCAATCTGTTCTTCGGTTAAGACAAGTTCTTCATCTTCAATCGCTTCATCGACTGTTGGCATCCAACCTGGGTCGTAATTAAACGCAGTCTCTTTTGCGTCTTTGTTAACTTGAGAGCTGTAGTCAGGGAGTCCCCACTTCTGTGGTTGGGCAACGGTTTGATCTTCGTCAGGTCTTAGGAAGCCGCGTTTTCTCTCACTAGACATATTGGTACCTATCAAAAGTGAATAGCCAAAAGGTTATTATGAATAAAGGTAAAAAGTAAAAAGCCCCAACAATTGGGGCTTAACGATTTCTTGCTTATAGGAACTCGTCGGCACCGCCAGACAGCATAATCTCTCCACTGTCTGCCATTTTCCTCGCGATTCCCAGAATCTCTTTCTGGGCAGCTTCCACATCAGAAACTTTAACCGGTGGCATGGCTTCTATATCATCACGCATCATATCGGCAGCACGTTTAGACATGTTCTTGAAGATCTTCTCACGCAACCCGTCATCAGCACCTTTAAGTGCTTTCTGAAGAACATCTTGAGGGACGTCACGCAGAAGTTTTTGTACGCCTTGATCATCAACTTCAATGAGGTTTTCAAATACAAACATAAGGTCTTGGATTTGAGTTGCCATATCTTCATCTTGGTCACGGATTTGATCCATAAGCAGACCTTCGACGCTGTTGTCCATGTAGTTCATGATTTCAGCAGCAGCTTTCAGGCCACCAATTTTCGCAGCTTGTGCACCAGCTTGACCGGCAAACTGTTTCTCCATGATTTCATTCAGCTCTGCTAGTGCAGAAGGTTGAACTTCTTCAAGGTTAGCGATACGCATCATCAAGTCTAAACGAACACGCTCAGGGAATTGTGACAAAATCTCAGCGGATTGATCAGATTCCAAATAAGACAGTACGATAGTTTGGATCTGCGGGTGCTCGTTGATAATGATGCTGGCAACCTGTCTAGGGTCCATCCATTTCAATGAATCTAGGCCTTTCGAACCGGTACCTAATAGTATTTGGTCAACCAGGTTATTAGCTTTGTCTTCACCAAGAGCGGCAACCAGTGCGTTACGCATAAAGTCTTCACTGCCCATACCAATATTCGTGTACTTCTGAATATCATCGAGGAACGCACGGTGAACTGCACCAACCTTTTCTTGTGAAAGGTCGCTTGCTCTTGCCATTGCACTACCTACACGCTGAACCTGCTTAGGCTCTAGGTGTCGGATAATACCGGCGGCATCTTCTTCATTTAAGCTAAGCAAAAGAATGGCAGCACGCTCATCACCCGTAATCGTCGATATATCGACATTATTGGGGTCAGCTACTTCACCACCTTCATTCTGTTCTACTAAATCATTAGCCATCTTCAGCCATCCAATTCTTCACAACTTGTGCAGCGAGTTCTGGTTCATTCGCAACCAGTGCTCTTACAGCTTTCAATACGTCTTCGTCTTTATGAAGGTTTGGTAAGTCAATGCTTGAGCCAAACTCAAACAGCTCACCACCTTCAATATCACCACCAATTAGGCTGGTTTCACCATCAGCGCCAATTGGCATGCCATCAGGACCGTACATTTGGTCGTCATCGTCATCAGCTGCTGGGTTAAGCAGTTTCTTCATTGCAGGTCTAACTAGAACCAATACAACAACGACAATAACTAACGCACTCGCGAACCAACGAACCCAATCATTAAAGTTCGGGTGTTCCCAAATCGGCACGTCAGCCACAATATCGGTAACTTGAGGAGCAAACTGAACACTTAATACGTTGAGCAAGTCACCTCTTTGGTCACTAAAACCAATAGTGCCAATCAGAACTTGTCTAATCGCATTAATCTCGCTTTCACTCAATGGCGTATGAACCACGTCACCGGTTTCAGGGTTGACCGATTGACGATCTTTAATTGCAACGGATACGGTTTGACGATCCACCACACCACTTTGTTTACGTTCGTGGCTGATGGTTGTGTCTAATTCAAAATTACGCGTGGCTTCTTTATGAACCGAACCTTGCCCCATCATTGAGCCATCTTTCATTTGAGCGACGTCTTGAGGGATGGAAGCATCGGCAGGAGGCTGATTACTTAACGCTCCTGGAACACCAGCAACCACGTTACCGTTGTTGTAATCTTCTAAAGTGTATTCACTACGAGTTGCAGGCGTACTCGGATCGAATCGCTTACGAGTTTGCTCCACTGCACTAAAATCGAGTTGAATGTCGACTTGAGCGGTGTAGTTGCCGAAACCAAGGATTGGGATCAAGACTGAAWCGATTTTTTCACGTAGGGCTTGTTCTTGGTTGCGCTCCAATTCATGTTCTTTACGACGAGCTGATGACACAGGATCTTGAGAGCCAGAACTCAGCAAACGGCCATGCTGATCCGTAACGGTAATGCGCGATGTTTTCATGTCTGGAACAGCGCTTGCCACCATATCAACAACAGAATCTATTTCTTGCTGTTTAAGATTAGCGCCAGTTTTCAGTGTCAAGAATACAGAAGCGGATGCCTCTTGGTTATGGCGAACGAAAACACTACGCTTTGGAAGGGCGAGTAAAACTTGAGCCTTACGAACCTGTTTCATTTGTTCGATGGCTTTAGCTAACTGTCTTTCTCTGCTTAATTTCAGACGCTCTTGCTCTAAGCGTTGAGATACACCAAAACCCATGTCTTGCATGAGGATGTCATCGCCTGAGTTTTTTTCTTGGTTAACACCAGCTCGTACCATATCAAGCTTAATACTGTTGTACTCACTTGCTGGAACTGAAATGGTATTACCATCTAAATTGTAATCAATCTTCTGTTGATCAAGGTAATCTAGGACGGGAATAAGCTCTTCTGTTTCATAGGCTCCAATTGGGCGCATTTCAGGCTCTTTCACCCAAAAGAAAAGCATTACAATAAGAGCAACACAGATGGAGATCGACAAAACAAGTACAACTTGTCTCAGCAGGTCTAGGTCGCCTACTGCCATGTCGAACTTAGAAGAACTTTTTTCTTCTAGATCCGGGTTTTGACTATCACTATCTAGATCAGAGCTAGCGACCAATGATTGATCGCCATTTGCTACTGCTAAATCTGTTGATTGGTTATCATCAGCCACTATCTACTACCTAACTTATACTGGCATGTTCATCAGCTCTTTGTACGACTCAACCAGCTTATTTCTAATCTGGATGGTCGCCTCAAAAGCGACACTTGATTTATTTCGTGCGATCATGACGTCAGACAGTGATACACCTTCATCACCACGGTCAAAGCGAGTCTGAAGATCTCCAGAAGCTTTCTGCAACGAATTCACATTATTGATAGCTTTAGTCAGCATGTTGCCAAAGTCAGCTCCAACAGCTTGTCCTGTTGCTGCAGGGCGTGCGTTAGATGCTTCAACCATCATAGCCTGCATCTCACCCTGTAAACCTTCTATTCTCATCTCTACCTCAAAGGTCAAAAATATGACCATTGCTTATGCTTATTTATTGACGGAGCAATTTATGTGCCAGTCACTGATGATAATTTTATCGTATTACGTCAGTGATGCGCACTATACACGAAATATTGCCAGTTAATTTGGAATATCGATTCCAGCATCGCGCATTTTTGCTAGTTTATAGCGTAATGTACGAGGGCTAATACCGAGCTTTTCTGCCATTTCTTTACGGCGTCCCTGACAAGCAATTAACGTCTCAAGAATAATGGCGTACTCTTGATCTCGAAGCTCGTTGCCTAAACCTTCACTGCTTACTGGTGATTTAACCGAGTTATCCACTTCAGCAATGGGCTTAATCGAAGGTGTTGCAACATCTCCACGCTCTACAACCTGCTGCAAACTAGTGGCATCTTGCCAATCAACACCTTCAAGCAGAATATGTTCGCCTGTAATATTAGATTGTTCACTCAGAATCAGAGCTCGCTGAACAACATTATCAAGCTCCCTTACATTTCCCGGCCATGGATAGTGAATAAGCTTCTCTATCGCATCGTCAGAAATATCAGGAACTGGCATACCAAGTTTAGTACAGTTCCGCTCAACAAGGTGTCTTGTTAGAGGCTCAATATCCCCTTTACGATCACACAGCGCAGGCCAAGCAATTGGGAATACATTTAGTCGATAATACAAATCTTCTCTGAAGTTGCCTTCAGAAACGTAAAGTTTTAAATCTCGGTTACTCGTTGCTAGTACACGAACATCAAGTTTGATGCTTTTACGGCTACCCAAACGTTCCACTTCGCGTTCTTGCAGTACACGCAGGAGTTTTGCTTGAAGGTTTAAATCCATCTCACTAATTTCATCGAGTAAGATAGTACCGCCTTGAGCCTGCTCAAATTTTCCAGGGCAGGCTTGAATCGCACCTGTAAATGCTCCCTTCTCGTATCCAAACAAGGTAGCTTCTAACATGTTGTCAGGGATTGCAGCACAGTTAATAGCGACAAATGGACCGTCTTTTCGATTGGATGCATTATGGATATAACGTGACATCACTTCTTTACCCGAGCCACTAGGGCCCAGCACCATGACATTAGCATCGGTTTTGGCAACTTTATCGGCCAGTGATAAGAGCTTAAGGCTTTTTTCATCTGCAACGACAGCGTCGCCGTTATCATCAGATTTAACAGGGGCGTATCGACTCACCATGTTCAAAAGAACTTCAGGTGCAAATGGCTTAGCCATGTAATCAATAGCGCCTTCTTTCATGGCCGCTACCGCATCTTCAATATTCGCGTACGCTGTCATAAGTAGCACTGGCAAATTAGGCCAGTGTTGCTTAATGTTACGAAGAAGAGCTAACCCGCCCATTCCCGCCATTTGGACATCAGAAACGACAATATCAACTTGATTTGATTTTAGCTTAACTAGAGCATCTTCTGCGCAATCTGCTTCTAACCATTCGTAGCCAGCTAGAGCAAGTGTATCGACGAGCGCTTCACGTAAGCCTTCATCGTCTTCTACAATTAGCACTTTACTTTGAGCCATATGATTCTCCAGTATTGATCCTAATAATGACGAAAACGTCCATTATATTTGCTTCTCAAGAGGCAAGCACATGGTAAAGCATGCACCATCCCCCTCTTCAGATATTAATTCGAGTCTGCCGTCGTGGGCGCGACATACCATTTGAACCACAGCTAAACCAAGGCCAGTGCCTTGTGAACGGGTGGTAAAGAATGGTTCCATAATTTTAGTTTGTAATTCTTTTGGAACACCCGGCCCACTATCTTGCACAGATATTCTTAGTTCGTCATTCACCGGTCTAAAAAACACATCAATCTGTGATTCCTTGCCAGCAATTTGAATCGCATTTAATACAAGGTTGCTCAATGCTGAAGCGATAGCATTCGCATTACCTAACATTTGTGTCTGTTCGTGTTCAACTTCTTGAAAGTAATCAATGTGATTATTTTTGAGCGCAGTTTCAATCATCGGATGAAATTCACCAATCAACTCTTCAATAGTAAAAGGTTTTACGACTTTATTGTCTCCACCCTTTGCAAATAACAACATATCATTAACTTGTTTCTCTAAATCGTGAAGCCTATCCATCAACTTCGTCTGAAAACGGTCTTTAGTTGCAGGGGCGAGATTGGGAGCCGCTAAGTTAGAAGCGTAAAGCATAGCACTTGATAAGGGAGTTCGAACCTGATGAGCAAGGGACGCAACCATTCTACCCAGCGACGAAAGGCGTTGAAGATCGCTGACTCTCGATTGGAGTAAACGTGTTTCAGTAAGGTCTGTGATTAATATAAGTTGGCCCGTTGTTGAAGCTGAGATTGCTAATCTCACTTTCCGTCCATTCTTCAGCGATATTTCATGACCATCATCGTCTTTAGGGTCAAATGCACTCTGAATAACAGAAAACCACTTCTCACCTACCAATTCGACACCTAAAATTCGGTGCGCTTCAGGGTTAGCCTCTCTTACTTCACCTTGAGTATCTAATAAAATAACGCCGGCAGGCATTACATCCAGCACTTGCTTATAGCGCTCGACTTGCTGCTCTACAGAGTCTAAGTGAGATTGATTTTCTAATTCGTTCGGTGATTGCATGTCGGAATATTGCCTCAAATACTAGAATAGCCTGACACGCAAAACACATGCCAGGCTATTTCTTATATTTATCACAGAGTTAAGGTGGCGACAAGATATTGACTCGTTGTTTACCACCAAAAACCGTATAGATGCCAGTTTATATCTAACGCTGTAAATTATACTTACGCATTTTTTCTACAAGTGTCGTTCTTCTCATACCTAGCATGTCCGCAGCACGAGCTACAACACCAGCTTGCGCCTCTAGAGCTTGATTGATCATGTTAACTTCTAAATCAGCAAGCAACTCCTTCAAATTAACACCTTCAGGTGGTAACTCTTGAGGAGCATTCGCATGGTCAGCAAGTTCATCAGCATCATCAAAGTTGAAGTTTTCCGAGAAGATATCAGCTAATGCGTCTTTCTCTTGATCTTCGACCGAGCTAAACGAAGTATTTTCTGGTTGGAATTCTGGAATATCACTATAACGATATTTCGTAGGCAAATGATTCACATCCACCAAACTATTTGGGTACAGGATAACCATTCGCTCAACCAAGTTCGCGAGCTCACGAACGTTACCTGCCCAATCATGTTCCATCAAAGAATTGATCGCGCGCGGCGTAAAGCAAATAGGCAAGCTACCTTCGGCTTCCATTCGAGTCATTAACTCTTGCAAAAGCAATGGAATATCTTCTTTGCGATCTTTTAGCGCTGGCATCTCAATAGGGAATACATTTAATCGGTAATATAAGTCTTCACGGAAAGACTCACCTTCAATCATATCTTCCAAATTACGATGCGTTGCAGCGATTACACGAACATCAGCTTTGATGGTTGCGTTGCCGCCAACACGTTCAAAACAACGCTCTTGAAGTACACGCAGCAACTTCACTTGCATCGACATCGGCATATCGCCAATTTCGTCTAAGAAAAGAGTGCCACCTTCTGCCAATTCAAAACGACCTTTACGAGCGGTAATTGCCCCCGTAAACGCACCCTTCTCGTGACCAAACAACTCACTTTCCAACAAGTCTGGTGGGATAGCACCACAGTTGATAGGGACAAATGGCCCAGTTCTACGATTTGAGTGGTAATGAATATTACGAGCAACGACTTCTTTGCCAGTACCTGACTCGCCAAGAATCAAAACATTCGCTTCGGTCGTCGATACCTGCTCAATGAGATGACGAACTTCTTGAACACCAATGCTTTGGCCTACTAGGCTGCGAAAAAGTGTATTTTTACGAGATGAAGAAACCAGTTGAACGCCTTTGCGTCCAAGGAAATCTTTGCAGTGTCTTAATGCATCACTTAGCTGAGGGTAATTTAGAGGCAGCTCTAATTCACCAACATAATTGGGAAGATCTTCGACCGGATAATTATTTTTGCCAACGATAAGCAGAGGGATATGGTTCGCATTAACCAAGTGCTGGTTAAGCAAAGCAGAAAAGCCACTACCTTTAATAGTTCCAATAATGCACCCAGCCCAAACATGAGACCAATCGATCTCTTTGGCTTGTTCGGAGCTGATCACTTCACAGCTCTCGCCAACAAATTCTAATATTGTGCTTAAGTTGCGACGGTTTTGAGAATCGTCGTCCACTACTAGCAATTTTGCCAAACCTTGCATAACTAGGAATTATTGCCTTAATTATTGTGCGATGCGGGGAAAAACCAGAATAGCCTCACTCTAAGTATCGATAACTTAAAGCAAACAATCAAGAATCTTGGAAATTAGCCACAAAAAAAGCCATTAGGCTATCTAATGGCTTCTATTTTATTTGAATAAAAAAATAAGGCAACCAAGCAATTAGTAGGTGTGAGCTTGGTTGTAACTTTAAAATTCTCTAAATGCCGACTTCTGCAGCAGTTAGGTTATGGAATTCGTTTGGAATTTGATCCCATGCACCCTTAATTTCTCGGATAATATCGATAACATCGTCGATTGGCTGAGGATCGTTCTGATGGTTAGCTGCAGAGATTTGCGTGATCATGAATTCATAAAGTTGATCCAGATTTTTTGCGATATCCCCGCCATCGTCCATCGAAAGACAACTACGTAAGCTAATAATAATATCAAGAGCTTTACCAAGCCTTTCGCCTTTCACAGGGATATTGCCAGCTTGCATCGCAGCTTTACCTTGGATTAGTCTTTCAATTGCACCAGCCATAAGCATTTGTACGATTTTATGGGGTGACGCAGCGCTTAGCTGACTATCCACTGATACCTTTTTATATGCTTGTAAAGAACCGCGCATAGTAACCCTCTTCTATAAAAACTTTTTATATTGTTGCACTGATTTATTGCCGTGTCGGAACTTGTGTAAATCTTTTCCAATCTGACTTGTTTCTGTTTGCATCAGAGCAACCAATTTTTTGGTTCGTTCTATTGCTTCAAACC
>NZ_JAKJSW010000099.1:0-15602 GCF_050337375.1 Vibrio makurazakiensis
GGTTTAAGCCCTTGCTGTTGGGCAGATTCAGCATCCATTAAAATCAGAGCTGCAGCCCCATCAGAAATCGCGCTTGAGTTCGCAGCAGTGACTGACCCATCTTTAGAAAACGCAGGCCTCAAATGAGCTATTTTGCTTAATTCTATTTCGCTTGGGTGTTCATCGAACTTAAGCCATTCACTTTGTTTGGTTTTACGATTAGGTATTTCTACTTCTGCTATTTCATCATCAAACAGTTTCTGCTGTTGAGCTTCAACGGCACGCTGAGCAGACATCACAGCCCATTCATCCATCTGCTGTCTTGAGAACTGCAATTGATCGGCCACCCTCTGGGCATACACACCCATTAACTCCCCCTCATAAGCATCTTGCAGTCCGTCCAAAAACATATGGTCATAAGTCGTTTTGTGTCCTAATCGCATACCAGTACGAGATTCTTGCAGCAAGTAGGGAGCGTTAGTCATGCTTTCCATTCCACCAGCGACGGCGCATTTGATCGATCCTGACTGAATAAGATCATGAGCGAGCATCACGGATTTCATGCCTGAGCCACACACCTTGTTGACGGTCGTGCACACGACAGAGTGAGGAAGTTCCGCCCCAAGTGCAGCTTGCCTTGCTGGGGCTTGGCCGCATCCTGCTGGAAGGACACAACCCATGAATACTTCATCGACGACTTGAGGGTTAACACCAGCAGAGCTCACTGCGGATCGAATCGCAAATTGTCCAAGTTCTGGCGCAGAAAAGTCTTTAAGCATGCCTTGAAAGCTGCCTAGCGGGGTACGTTTAGCTGACACTATCCAAATGGTTTTATCCATTATATTGCCCTCTTTAGCCAATCCATTCGTGTTATGTATTGAGCTACGTTACGACAGCAAACCTGACTATTTTTTGTACTGTCGTTTCTTGACGTTTACGTAAGCATAGCACTAACATTTACGTAAACGTAAAGAAACAGATGAACAAAACACCAAGCTTAGTAGGCACGTTCAGGCGAGAAAATCACTCGAAGCTGTCTATACAATCAATAGCTTTATGGTAATCGAAAAGTTTTATGTTTCCCTCAGCAGCAAGTCGTTGGAGGACATCATTGATGGATACGTTCAAAATTAGTGAACTTGCCAAAGAGTTTGAAGTCACGACCCGCAGTATTCGATTTTATGAAGATATGGGACTCATTCACCCAGGCAGGCAAGGCAATATTCGGGTTTATCAACGACGTGACAAAATCCGTCTAAAGCTCATTTTAAGAGGGAAAAGACTCGGGTTTTCATTAGCCGAAATACGAGAACTGTTTGAGTTGTACGACACCGACCAAAGTCATGTTCAACTAAAGAAGATGCTCTCTATTATTGATGATAAACAGCTGATATTGCAGCGCCAACTCGACGATATCAACGTCATAATGCTTGAACTCAATACCGCACGCGAACGCTGTAATCAAGCTCTGAAACGTGGATAAACGTCTCGACATCAACAGAACCCAGCCAGCACTATTCCTGAGTTTTGTTGAAGAAAACTGGCGCTAAGGAAATAGTATGAAAGATGATTATATCCCGCTAAATTTCGGACTTGATGACACGATTAATATGCTGCGTGAGCAGGTGAATGCTTTCGCCTGCGAGCATATTTCCCCTATTGCCGCACAGATCGACAAAGACAATCAATTCCCGAATCACTTATGGCCGCTACTTGGGGAGATGGGACTGCTAGGCGTTACTGCTGGTGAAGAGTACGGCGGTGCTGATATGGGGTACTTAGCCCATGTTATTGCCATGGAAGAAATCAGCCGAGCTTCCGCTTCTGTAGCTCTCAGCTATGGTGCTCATTCTAACTTATGTGTAAACCAAATTTTCAGAAACGGCACTCAACAACAGCGCGATAAATACTTACCTAAACTCATTGATGGTCGCCATATTGGCGCTTTAGCAATGAGTGAACCCAATGCAGGGTCTGACGTTGTAAGCATGCAATTAAAAGCCGACTTAGTAAGTGGTCACTACGTTCTAAATGGGACGAAAATGTGGATCACTAACGGCCCCGACGCGAACACTATCGTTGTGTACGCGAAGACAGACCCACAAGCTAAATCCCACGGAATCACCGCGTTCATCGTCGAGAGTGGATTTGAAGGTTTCAGCCACGCTCAAAAGCTCGACAAGCTAGGTATGCGCGGCTCAAACACATGTGAGTTAGTGTTCGAAAACTGCAAAGTTCCCATCGAAAATGTACTAGGTGAAGTCAATCATGGCGTCGAAGTTCTGATGAGTGGTTTGGACTATGAAAGAGTCGTACTTGCAGCAGGCCCATTAGGAATCATGCAAGCTTGCCTCGACCTTGTCATTCCTTACGTCCATGACCGAAAACAATTTGGGAAATCAATTGGGGAATTTCAACTCGTCCAAGCCAAAGTGGCAGATATGTACACAAGAATGAATGCGGCGCGAGCATATGTTTACGCAGTAGCAGGCGCTTGTGACCGAGGAGAAAGCACTCGAAAAGATGCAGCTGGAGTCATTTTGTATGCAGCCGAATTAGCTACTCAACTATCTTTGGATGCCATACAACTGCTTGGTGGCAATGGTTATATCAACGAGTTCCCAGCAGGTCGATTTCTACGTGATGCCAAACTCTATGAGATTGGAGCTGGGACTTCTGAAATCAGAAGAATGCTCATCGGCCGTGAACTTTTTGAGGAATCACGTTAGCGCTAATGGCCTACCAACGAAATGGGCGGTTGAGGTTGAAATGAGGAGAAGGACTTACCATGGCAATAATTAAAACGAAAGCTAAGCCAAATGATCCGATCTTCCTAAAAAACAAAAAAATTATGGAGGAACAAGTCAGTAACCTTCATTCGAACCTAGATGTAATAAAACAAGGGGGCGGAAAAGCCGCATTAGAACGTCAACGGTCAAAAGGTAAAATGCCCGTAAGAGACCGAATTTTAGCCTTGCTCGATGATGACAACCACGACAATTTTCTAGAAATAGGACAATTTGCGGCTTGGCGAGTATACGAAGATAACGTTCCTTGTGCCGGCGTAGTTGCTGGAATAGGAAAGGTGTCCGGCGTCGACTGTATGATCATAGCCAACGACCCCTCTGTAAAAGGGGGAACCTACTACCCACTCACGGTAAAAAAACATTTACGCGCCCAGGAAATAGCAGAGCGTTGCCACCTGCCATGCATTTATCTCGTGGACTCAGGCGGTGCCAACCTCCCCCACCAAGCAGAGGTCTTTCCAGACAAAGATCATTTTGGCCGTATTTTCTTTAATCAAGCAAGAATGTCGGCTAAAGGCATACCGCAGATAGCGGTTGTTCTTGGTTTATGCACCGCTGGAGGCGCTTACGTGCCTGCAATGGCAGACGTATCAATCATAGTAAAAGAACAAGGCACTATTTTTTTGGCTGGCCCACCGTTAGTAAAAGCAGCAACAGGGGAAGTGGTGACGGCTGAAGAACTAGGTGGTGCTGATGTCCATTGTAAGAAATCAGGGGTTGCTGACTACTATGCAGAATCAGAACAAGACGCTTTAGATATTGCTAGGCAGTCTATCGAGAGTACGAACCCCCACCCTGCCGTGATAGCACCTAAAAAGTCGTTACCTCCAAGGTACCCCTCAGAAGATATATATGGGATCGTCAATTCAGACTTACGTCATTTGTTCGATGTACGAGAAGTGATCGCCAGAATTATTGACGATTCTGACTTTGATGAATTCAAAGCATGTTACGGAAAAACCTTGGTCTGCGGCTTTGCCCACCTTCACGGACAACCCATTGGCGTCCTTGGTAATAATGGCATCCTTTTCTCTGAATCCTCTCAAAAGGGCGCTCACTTTATTGAGTTATGCGCCAAACGAAAAATTCCGCTGATTTTTTTACAAAACATCACAGGGTTCATGGTTGGAAAGAAGTATGAGTCCGAAGGTATCGCCAAGCATGGAGCTAAGCTTGTTATGGCTGTCGCATGTGCCGATGTTCCAAAGTTCACCGTGATCATCGGTGGCTCTTATGGTGCGGGAAACTACGGAATGTGCGGCAGGGCTTATGACCCAACAATGATGTGGATGTGGCCTAATGCGCGAATTTCTGTCATGGGTGGTGAGCAAGCTGCTGGGGTAATGGCACAGGTAAAACGAGATATAAAATCCCGAAAAAACGAGCCTTGGACCGAACAACAGGAAGCAGAATTTAGGCAGCCTATATTAGATATGTATGACAATCAAGGTCATCCGTTTTACGCCAGTGCACGCCTTTGGGATGACGGAATCATAGACCCGAAAGAGACAAGAGAAGTGGTCGGGCGCGCGCTCAAAGCATCACTTAATGCACCAATTCCCGATAGCCAGTTCGGTATCTTTCGAATGTAATTATCATATTGAATTGACTACGCAGACCAAAAACACGCGCAGACTGACAACTGGGGGAGAGCTGATGAATCAAATGGAAGAGGCATTCAATCAAGATGTTCTCCTTGAGATAGACTCACAAGGAGTAGCAACCTTAACGTTAAATCGGATTGAAAAACACAACGCGTTTGATGACCAACTCATCACGACTTTAATTCGCCATTTAAAGAGCCTTGCCCACAACGATAGTATTCGGTGCTTAGTCCTAACAGCCAATGGTAAACATTTCTCTTCAGGCGCCGATTTGCACTGGATGCGTTCAATGGCCTCAAAATCGCCTACTGCAAACCTTGCAGATGCCAAACAACTCGCACAGCTTATGTCCAATTTAGATCAATTCCCCCACCCAACCCTAGCCGTTATTCACGGTTGTGCATTTGGCGGTGCTCTCGGGCTTATTTGCTGTTGTGACATCACTATTGCAGAGCCCAGCGCTCAGTTTTGTTTCAGCGAGGTAAAGCTTGGACTCATCCCTGCGACTATTGGGCCTTATGTCTGCCGCGCTATTGGCATACGGCAGGCAAGACGTTACATGCTCACGGCTGAAAGAATCCCAAGTAACGAAGCTCACAGCTTAGGTCTAATACACCACTTAGTAGAAGACACTGAGGTGGTATTAAATCAGCAAGTTACTCAAATACTAAGCAATAGTCCTAACGCCCTTACTCTTGCTAAACAGCTATGTCAGCTGTGCGAGTCTGGCGTTATCGATCATGATATCGTCAACCAAACGAGCAAGATGATCGCAGATATACGCGCTTCATGTGAAGGTCAGGAAGGGCTAAATGCCTATTTCGAACGTCGCTCACCAAGCTGGATAGTTAAATCCCCCAGCGATGAAGGTGGCAACAATGAAGATAACAGCCATGAGTAGCAAAAAGATCATGGATAACCAGAAGCTCTTGAGAAGTCAGGACCGCTTTACGAATGTTCAATTGCCAAGATCTGTATCAATCGTCGAAATGGGCGCGCGCGACGGTTTGCAAAATGAAGTTTCTATCAGTACCCAAGCTAAAGTCGATTTCATTAACCAACTATCAAATACTGGATTACAGCACATCGAGTCAGGGTCATTTGTATCCCCCAAATGGGTACCACAAATGGCAGACTCGGATGAAGTCATGCAACACATCCAGCGACATCCTAATATCATTTACTCCGCATTAACTCCGAACCTACACKGATTTGAAAGAGCTATTGATTCGGGTGCGGATCAGGTGGCCATCTTTACATCAGCTTCAGAATACTTTTGCCAAAAGAATATCAATTGCTCTATTTCAGAAAGTATTCGCCGATTTTTGCCACTAATGGAACAAGCTCAAAAGCTCAATATTCCCGTAAGGGGTTACTTATCATGTGTTGCAGACTGCCCATACACAGGAAAAACCTCCCCTAAACAAGTTGCCGCTGTAGCAGAAGAACTCATTAACTTAGGTTGCTATGAGGTTTCCCTCGGAGACACGATTGGAACAGGTACACCAATTCGAATAGCTCGCATGCTCGAACAAGTATTCCAAGTTCAACAGAAGGCTAAACTTGCCGCTCACTTCCATGATACCTGGGGACAGGCACTGGCAAATATCTATCAAGCGCTATTGTTAGGAATTGATGTTGTCGACAGTAGTGTCGCTGGGCTCGGGGGCTKCCCTTATGCGAAAGGTGCAAGCGGGAATGTTGCCACTGAAGATGTTCTCTACTTATGCCAAGAACTCAACATCCAAACAGGAGTCAACCTAGAGAAAATTGCTCGAACAGGTTGGAATATAAGCCACCAGCTAAATCGATTACCCTCCTCAAAAGTCAGTCTTGCTCTATACGCGAAACAACAAGCGAACTAGCTTAATAGAACCGAATAGGTAGATAAAAGTCCAATTCAAACGCTTCACTTTCATTCAAAAAATGATTGCTGTGATAATGCACATAGGCAGGTGTCGAGCGTAATTTAAAGCCAGAAGCGGGTAGCCAGCATTCTAATACCTGGCTGATCTGCGGTAACAACTCACCATAAATACCGTGTAAACGAAAAACAGCATGTAGTCCGCCCGGTATAACCATCTGGTTCACCACCCCACGAATATTGAGCGGCTTATCGATAGCAATGCATGCCACGTATCGACACTTGTCTAAATCAACCCAGGCAGGGTTCGAGTGATGTAATCCAAATTGTGCTGAGAAATCACGATTTTCTGACTGAGCCCAAGCCTTTAAGATCAGCCATGCATTACGGATCGAACGGTTATATCCGTCATGTCTTACGTATGCAGCAAGCCGTTCTGGCAATTCCATGATTTTTGGTTCAGGCAAGATATTGTCTGCAACTCGCCGATATCCAGCAGCAACCTCCGCATCTTTCAAATAAGGTTTATCCGACACCTGTAAATCATGCTTTCGCCATTCTCCCGGCGACATATCAAACGTCGATTTAAAAGCCCGACTGAATGATGACAGCGAACTGAAGCCGCAATTATTCGCGATATCTAAAACCGTTGATTGAGTATCAAACATCAATTGATTAGCAGCGTATTCCATTCTAGTTCGACGAACATATTGGTGAATAGACTCCCCTACTACTTGTTTGAATATACGATGGAAATGCTGCTCAGAATACGCAGCTACTTCTGCTAATTCTTTAGCGGCAAGCTCTTTACTAATGTCTTTATGGATATGAAAAAGAACATCATTGATTCGAGAGATGTTTTGGCGGTTCACAGTAACGACTCGCAACTAAATAGCATAAATGGACATATTCATAAGCATAAACGGACAAACCAATTACAACAATGCCCTGTACTATAAATTTCATAAAAATAGTTATATCAAAATACAGGTGTACACATGGAAATCGCTAAATCGCTGCAACAAATTCAATCTTCTTATATTCGTGAGATTCTCGCAGCGGCTTCTGACAAGAACGTCATTTCACTTGCGGGTGKACTACCTGATGAAAAAACATTCCCTATCGAGTTAATGAAACCAACTTTGCAACAGCTTTCTGATATGCCAGAAGTTTTCCAATATGGTGCTACTGCTGGTTACGGCCCGCTACTAGACCACCTTCAAGAACGTTTCGAATTACCAGAAACTCACTCAGCAATGGTATGTACTGGTTCTCAACAGGGTTTAGACCTTATTGSCCGTGCGTATGTTGACCCGAACGATACAGTTGTAATGGAAGCACCAAGCTATCTAGGTGCTATGCAAGTCTTTGGATTAGTTCAAGCAAATATTGAAACCGTTTCTCAAACAGAGCAAGGGCCGAATTTAGACGAACTAGAGCAATGTTTTAGCAAGCACTCACCGAAGATGTTCTATGCCGTTCCTGACTTCCATAACCCTACAGGTGTATGTTGGACGCTAGAAACACGTAAAAAAGTGGCTGAGCTTTGTATTCAATACAATGTTGCATTCATTGAAGATGCTCCCTACCGCGAGCTTCGCTTCACAAACGAAGCGCTCCCACTCGTTTCTGACTTCTGCCCTCAAGATTCAATTGTACTTCGCTCTTTCTCTAAGATTGCGTCTCCAGGCCTACGCATCGGCGTAGTAACAGGTAAACAAAGCTACCTAGAGCCACTGATTAAAGTGAAACAGGGTGCCGACTTACACTCCAGCGTACCAATGCAAGCATTGTTATTAGGTTTACTAGAACACGACAACTTTGAACAGCACATGGAGCGTATTCAAAGCTTATACAAAGAACGCTATGAAGTGTTATTCACAGRATTAGAAAAACAGTTACCTGAAAGTTGCGTATTGAAACCCGTTGATGGCGGTATGTTTATTTGGCTTTCGCTGCCAGATTGCGACACTTTCGATTTAGCGAAAAAGCTACTATCAAACGGTGTAGCGGTAGTCCCGAGCCCGGTATTTTACCCTAACCCAGAAAACACACCGGCAGCAGTACGACTGAACTTCACCAACGCGAAACCAGATGAGTTAGTCGAAGCAGTAAGCCGCCTTGCAAGTGTTCTTAAAGAAACACTGGCATAAGCATTCACTGGTTGTACTCAATAGTTTAAAAACTAACAAACCACGTTTTCAAAAATCAAAAAAACCTAGCGTTCACTCGCTAGGTTTTTTTCTTTGAATCTAAACCTAACTATTCAAATTACTTCAAAGACGCACCTTGAGTATTAATCACTTCTTGATACCAGAAGAAGCTTTCCTTACGCTTACGCTCAAGAGTTCCTGTTCCGTCATCATGACGGTCAACATAGATATAGCCATAACGCTTACTCATTTCAGCCGTAGAATTAGCAACAAGATCAATTGGCCCCCAACTCGTGAAGCCCATTAGTTCTACGCCATCTAAAATAGCTTCTCGCGCTTGCACTAAGTGGTCATTAAGATAAGAAATACGGTAGTCATCAACAATTTCTCCTTCCGCATTTACTTCATCACGAGCCCCCAAACCATTTTCAACAATAAATAACGGCTTTTGATAACGGTCGTAAAGCATATTCAGTAAAATTCGTAAGCCCTTCGGATCAATTAACCAACCCCATTGGCTCTTTTCTAAGTACGGGTTAGGCACGCTATCAACAATGTTCCCTACTTCTTTCTGTTTAGGATCATCACTTGCACAGCCACTCGCGTAATAACTGAATGAGATAAAATCAACACTGGCACTCGCCAATATATCTAAATCTCCATCTTCCATGCATAACTCAATACCTTGCTCTCGGAAATAACGCAGCATATAACCTGGGTACTTACCGCGAGTTTGCACATCTCCAAAAAACAGCCACTTGTTATTTTCGTGCATGGCTGCAATCACATCATCTGGATTACAGGTATAGGCGTAGTTGAGCGCCCCTAAAAGCATGTTTCCTATCTGGGCATCGGGAATAATTTGGTGACACAGATTCACCGCTTTGGCATTGGCGACTAACTGATGGTGGATAGCTTGATAAATATCTTGCTCTGCTGATTGCTCTTGTAAACCCACGCCAGTAAAAGGCGCATGTRAAGACATATTAATTTCATTGAAGGTCAGCCAAAGTTTCACTTTATGCTGATAACGTTCAAAAACCGTTTTAGCATACCGTTCAAAAAATGTAATGAGTTCGCGGCTTTCCCATCCACCATAGTTTTCGACTAAGGCATAAGGCATTTCATAGTGAGATAAAGTGACAAATGGCTGCATATCATATTTGGCCAGCTCGTCGAAAATTTTATCGTAGTACGCAAGTCCTTCTTCATTCGGTTCCAATTCATCCCCATTTGGGAATATACGACTCCAGGCTATTGATAAGCGTAAACAGTTAAAGCCCATTTCGTTGAACAAGCTAATGTCCTCTGGGTATCGATTATAAAAATCGATCGCCACATCTTTAATTCCGGGTGTTCGCCCTTCACGTATTTGATGAGGGCTTAAAATACCATTTGGCAACATATCGGATGTAGAGAGCCCTTTGCCATTTTGGTTATATGAACCTTCAACTTGGTTTGCAGCAATAGCGCCACCCCATAAGAAGTGATTAGGGAAAGTTGTCATGTCGCGTCTACTCATTGTTATTTTATTGTCTAATTCTAATCGATAATTAAGGAATAAAATAAGGTGAACCTACCTCACTAGTTGTTCCGGTTTTCTAGCAGCCCTCCCAAAGAAACTCCCACAAGTGGGCAAAATTTATTTGTCGTTTAGATAAAAACTATAAGTTGCCCGAAAATGACTGGGTATCTAACATACCCTCTGAGCATTGTTCATCAGTTAGATTGATCTTTTTGTTACCCAATTTAGTCGCTCACATGAGCGTTAATGATATCTAATTGAACTGTGGAGTATTTTTCTGTGGATAGTTTGAAGCACCTTGTCGCCAAGAAACTTGGTGATGAGCGTACTAAGCGTGAATATGATTTACGCGCAATGAACCGTGTTAGTGAAGGTGAATACGAATCTCGTATGATCATATGGGATTCTTTAAGTGCTAATTCTATTAGCGATGTTAAAGCTTTCGTTGATTCGATGTTCAATAAGCTACAAAAACAGATAGAAACAACAAATCGTGATTTAACCGTGACTTACTCAGAGTTTGTCGTGATGGCAAACGAAGAAGTGAACTACATTAAGGTGCATGTAGCAGACAAGAATGTTCAAAGGCTTTGGTATCTTTTAGTTACGCTGATGGTAGCAGGAGTTATAGCTATTTCTATCTGATGACAGGCTTATCCATATCCTCTTTTGAATCAGGCTGATTTCCCTTCAGCCTTTTTACATCGAAATTCCATATATTCAGTACAACGCCTACTTCTCAACTAATGTCACGACATTCGCTTATTAAACAGTAGCGCCGTTACCCCAAGTACTAACCACCAGAGTAAAGAAGAGAAAAGAACAATCATCGTTATAGTGATACTGAACGACCAAACCCCAAATATAAAACTAAGTCCCTGCTGTAACTTGAAGAAACCTAAGCCAAATAATACGGCGCTTATGACCAGAAGAGCCACTAACGACCCTTTTATTGCGTTCTTAAAGTCACTACGGCTCGGAACACAATGGAAACAAACAAGTGACAGCCCCAAAAATACCAACAAGGATTGTGAATTAGCAAAAATACCTCGAATAAGTACATTGCCGTTTGTTAAAAATGAGCCGAGCACGTCTATGGGTGTATCTGACTGAGAAATAAAGGACAAGCCATTAATAGTTAGATCTAAGGAAAAGTAAGCCGTGACCAAAACTAGACCAGCACCGAATAAAGGGGCAATAGCGATAAAGAACAACCCAGTATTCTGATAGATGGAACGAGTGTTCCAACTGTGTTTTACGTAACCTAAACGCCCGTCTTTCCCCGATTGAAACAGACAAATTTTCTCAACTTTGTGGCCAAAGAGTAACGCCATTATCGCATGAGAAATTTCATGGATCGGAGTGCCAAAAAATGCAGAGCCATAATAAATGCTTCGGCTGACTGTAGAGCGGTAAACGCGCGGCATGACCAAATGAGCAATAAGATTATGTAGCCCAATGACTAGAGCAACGGGAACAATCAAACACACAAACGTAATCAAGATAGACATTAGAGATCCATATAACTGTAGCTATGCCTGATCATACCCCAGAAACGAGAAAACCCCAGCATTTCTGCTAGGGTTTTGAATGTGGTGGAAGGATGGGGATTTGAACCCCAGATACGCTATAAACGTATACTCGCTTTCCAGGCGAGCGCCTTAAGCCACTCAGCCATCCTTCCAAATTTGTTAAGCTTGCTGCTCAACGAGGCGCTAATTTAATGATATTCAGCTCTTAGGTCAAGAGACATTCTTAAAAAAAGCGACCTATTTAGTTCGTTCGATTAGAAAGTAGCTAATTAGATCAAAAACAAACCAAATTTATAATATAAACAACCGAATACCGAATTCGCTGCCACATTACGCTTGCTGGTAGTAACCTGGTACCTTGAACCATTTACGGCACATATCTAAGAAGTAGCCGTACAAAACACCCATACCACAAGAAATCACTGCGTTACTGGTTACTGCCGTGATGATTTGATCGGTCGAAGCGCCAACAGCAAATAAGATAGCGGCGTAAACGGGTGATTGAAATAGCACATAAGCGACAAGATCTGAAACATTCTTCATGAATGAGGTTCCAGAGATACGCGCACCACTACGTAGCATCCAATCTCTAAATACTCCGTAAGGCCATGCAATTGCAATATTCACTGGTATTGAAAGAGTTCTTGATGCTAATGACTGTTCAAACGTCATACCCGAAATAAAAATCTCAACAATCATTCCAGAAATAAAACAAAAAACCACCATAGCAAATGTATCCGCCGCTGCATTACGAATACAAAATGGACCACGAGACTTCATCAACAAGCACCTAAAATATATCACTGCCAAACCAGTGAATTAGCAATATATAAGCAAGACATAAAGCCTCACCACCAGAGAATATCGCTATTAAAACACAAGATTTGCAGTGTTAGATTTCAAATTGAAAAGAAAGTTGTAAATTAACAACCAAAAACAACAAAAAAACCAGTGAAAGTCACTGGTTTTTTGAATTATGGTCACATTGCCATCAACAGGAAAGAATATTTCGGTAATTAAAATACATTACAGCATTAAGACAGCTCAACTGTAATTAAATCAATGTCTTCTCTACTAGGTCGTTTTTCTTGTTTAAGTGACGCCAGAGCATTTTCAATAGCACCTGTAAGTAATTTTGAACCTTTTGACTGCGTAATGGCTTTTAACTTCACCAGTTCATCATGCCCGACCGAAAAATTTGAGTCCTCAATAGCAATATAAAGCGCGACTAATGTGTCTTCTATGTTTAAATGACTATTGGTACTAGGTGAAGCCTCAAGGTGGTATTGATACAGCCTCTTCGCGTATTGATAAAGCGCATCATCTAGCTCTCGCTCATCGATTGGTTTCGCGACTATGTGGTCTACACCTGCACTTAACATACGTTCCTGAGTTTCTTTAAATACATCGGCTGTACAACCAAAAATCAGAACATTGCTTATATCACTAGTGAGTGCACGTATAGCGATTGTTGCCTCTACGCCATCCATTACAGGCATATGGTTATCCATAAGTACCAAGTCGATGCGCTCTTTCGCGATAGCTCGTACCGCCTCTTCACCATTAGAGACACAAATACATTCGAATCCCTTACTCTTCATAAAGGTTTCAATAATAATAGTGTTGGTTCGATTATCTTCTACGATCAATACTGTTAGACCGTCATAGTTTAAATCTCTATGGACATACTTTTCGATTGCCTGCGGTGGGCAAGGCTCAATTTCAACCAATACATCAAAACTTGACCCGATGCCTTCCTCGCTGGTTAACGTAACGTCGCCGCCCATTAACAATGAGATTTTCTTAACAATCGCTAGCCCTAGTCCTGTACCGCCAAATCGTCGAGTTGTTGAAGATTCAGCTTGTTCAAACGGGTTGAAGATCCGAGTCTGAGCTTCTTTCGATATGCCGATCCCCGTATCTCTTACCTTAATCGACAAGTAGGTTTTCGCGTCTTGCTGCACTTCTTTCAAATACACTTCAACAAATCCACGACTGGTGAACTTAATCGCATTGTTTAACAAGTTGAACAATACTTGGCGTAAACGAGCTTTATCTGAGTTATACCAACGCCCTGCAGGTACTTCTGAATAGACTTTAAAATCTAGCCCCTTCTCCAAGGCCAACTTGTAATAAACACTGTTAATACTGCCTATAATCGAATCTAGCGGGAAACTCGTAAAATCAAGGTCTAAGTGGCCCTGCTCTATTTTAGAAAAGTCGAGGATCTCATTAAGCAACGTCATCATATGATCGCCAGAATCATACAAACTCTTCATATGTTTTTCTTGATCGTCCGTTAGGTCGGTCTTTAATAGTATCTGCGCCGCACCCAGCACACCGTTCATAGGTGTACGAATCTCATGAGATAGCGTAGCGAGAAACGAAGTTTTAGCGTTAGTAGAGGCTTGAGCTTTCACTTTCTCGGCTTCCAAATAAACCGTTTTTTCGTTGAATGCTTGAATTAGGTGATTAATTTCATCTTCACTTTTGTAGGTAATATCAATGATTCCACCCGCTTTCGAGTCATCAACCTTTTTGGCTATCAGAATAATTGGATGAATGAGGTATCGGTTTAGCAAGTAATAGCCGGCCATGACACAAAGTAGTAAGAAAGGCACAATGCCCCCTTCCACACTCATCACTTGAGCAAAAACCTCGTCGGCAACAAGTAACTTGGAGTTAACGACTTCGACATTCCAATTGAACTCCCCGAAATCGACGTGACTAATGTAAATTCCCTCAACCAAATTGAAGTTATGCGAAATCAAAACATTATTGCTTTCGTCGCGTAGCGCAACGCCCAAGTCATATTGCTCAGCATGAGATTTAATGAACTCTAATAGCCCTTCAAGCGAGAGATCAACCGTCGTGACGCCAGCAAACTCCCCTTGCAGATAATAAGGAGCAGAAACGGTGACCATTTGAAGGTGAGTATAGGGATCAATATAAACCGCAGACCACGAAGTTTCCCCGGTAGGCTTATTGATAACAGACGTATACCAGCTTTCTTTCTGGTAGGGAGAAGTCGCAGGGTTATTATATGCGTGAATTCGATCGACTTTGCCATCGATGGCTTTGTTGRAAAATAAACTATTGAGGGTTTTTGATGGGTCTAACTTGCCAGGTTCTGGCCATACACCGCCACTAATGACGATATCGCTGCTGGTCGACATTAATGACTGTACAAGAACCGCGAGGTCTTCTGAATCTTGCTCCGATTGAGCAACACCAACAATACTGTTAAGAAGCCCATGAGAACTATTTAATGGCTCTTTAATCAGTGTAGAAAGTAGCTGAGTTCGAAGATCAAGGTTTTGCTGGAGCTTGCTCCGAACTGGAGGCTCGACAACAAAATAGGTCACGCTACCTATTATCGCGATGAAAATTGCTAAGTATAAACCTAGAGCAATCATGCTCTTTTTCTTCAATGAAGAACGTATATCCATAATTATTCGCAGTTTTTCTTTTGAGTTTAATCTATAGGGAATAAACTGATACATCAAACCTTTTTAGATGAGAGCTAGGTTGGTAAGATGTGCGCAAATTTCACTTTTTATTGAATTAACGGTATCTAACTTTGACCTTACAAGAAATTCTTGCACTTCCTGAGCTTGAAGGGAAACTTCTGACCGAACATAGAACGATTGGTTTTGTCACTTCTATGGCTGCGGCTCCTAATGTTCTCACTCCCCATGAATGGCTTCCTTTCCTATGGGGTGGTGATGAAGTTGCGCCTTTCACTGACGGCGAGCAATTAGAACTGTACATAGAAGCAGTAATCAAAGTATGGAACGACGCACGTCCAGCTCTGATTGAAGGCACTTGGGTATGGCCAGAAGCTTGCCAACTTGATGAAGAAGAGATCGTCAGCGAAGCGGCTCGTGATTTCTGTGAAGGTGTTCTACAAGGTTGGCAGCTTGCTCGTGATGATTGGGAAACTCTAATGCCTGAAGATAGCGAAGACAATGCCCTTTTAGGTGGTGTGCTTCTGTCTTTAAGCATGTTGTACGATCCAGAAACGTCTATCGCAACATTAGCAGAGCAAGGGATCGAAGGATTAGAGCAGTTTGAAGAAATTTTTAATGCGATACCTGTCATGCTATGTGGTCTAACACAGCGTGGCATTGCGCTAGCA
>NZ_JAKJSW010000100.1:0-15537 GCF_050337375.1 Vibrio makurazakiensis
AATATAACGAAGCAATATCACTTGGATTTCATAATGTAGCATTAAACATTAAAATTGAAACTTTGTTAATTCCTGATTGGCTTACTTTAAACGGAGTAAAAGCTGTTACCTATAGAGGCGATAACCTTTATAAGAATGGGTTATCACACAATAACGCTCTTAAGATAAGTAAAATGGGAATTTCTTCCTTAATATACTCAAGAGATGATTTAAACCTAAATATTATTCGTAGTTATGGCCTTGAAAACTTCGCTCTATATGTGGATTTTATGAAGCCTCAATAGTTAATGTTAAACTTTAGGTTCAGTCAATAGACATAAGCACAACAGATTGTTTATAAAGAAAGCAAACAGTACCTGTAAGGGTTTACAAGTGAATCCTACCACTATATTATCCTTGCCTATGGAGGGATGGCTGAGTGGTCGAAAGCACCGGTCTTGAAAACCGGCAACCGTTAATAGCGGTTCTAGGGTTCAAATCCCTATCCCTCCACCACATTCGAAAGCCTAGCAGAAATGCTAGGCTTTCTTCGTTTCAGCTATACAAAAGGAAGCCAACGACTTCCCTCTCCGATTATTAAATTAACGTCCAACCCAAACAGCTTGAACTAACCACGGCCTATTTGTAACAAGCTAACGCAGCACGTAATAATTGCATGTGAACTGGCACTAAATCTGAGTGTTCACTTCGATAGCCTCCACCAACTACGCACGCAATAGGTATTTCTGAACTTTTCGCCACTTCAAATATTTTGGTATCTCTTTTGAAGATCCCTTCAGTAGATACATTTAAATAACCCAATTCATCTTCAACATGAATATCAACACCCGCATCATAAATAATTAGATCAGGTTGATGATGAGCAATCGCCATAGACACGACCTGCTCGAAACAAACTAAGAATTCCTCGTCTTCAGTCTCTCTTGCTAGCGGAACGTCATAATCTGAATCAGGCTTTCTTGCAGGGAAGTTCTTATCGCAGTGAAAAGATAAAGTAATAATGTCTGGATTATCACGGCACAACGTTGCGGTACCATCCCCATGGTGAACATCACTATCAATGATCAAAACAGTTTCAACATGCTCAAATTGCAAGGCGTGATGTGCCGCTAAAGCTAAATCATTGAACAGGCAAAAGCCGCTACCAAAATCAAAATGCGCATGATGATACCCGCCACTCAAATGTATCGCGATACCCTGTTCAAGTGCCATTTCAGCGGTTAAACACGTACCTCCGCTCGAATATAGCGTTCGTTCAATAAGTTGCTCACTCCAAGGGAAACCGATGCGACGCATCTTCGCGGCAGCGAGCTCTCCACTTACTAGAGATTCCACATAGTTCAGATCATGTACCGCTTTCACTTTTTCGATCGTCAGTGGCGTTGGTTCAATAAATTCAAAGTTATCATGCCAACAGGTTTCCGTTTTCATCAGCTCAACCACGGAGTCATATAACATCTTGTATTTATTGATAGGGTATCGGTGCCCTTTAGGCAAAGGAAGGTTTGAGTATATAGGGTGGTAGATTAATGGCGTCATAACAGAAACACTAACGAAGTAATCTCAAAATAATAACAGCTCATCTCTTGGCTACAAACTTAATTAATGATAATAGTTATCAATTACATGTTTAATGACTGAGTTCCTATGAAAACAAATTTATACATTTTATTAGGCGTCCTTGTTGGCTCTTGTACAGCCGTGGCACTTTTCACTAGCTTAACTCTTGCAAGCTGGTGGATAATTAATTTTCTAGTATTAGGCAACCAAATTGAATTAGTCTAGTTTACGACTAGGAATATTAAAGGGGCAACAATGAGCGTTATTTTTATCACAGGAGCGAATCGTGGAATAGGTCTAAGCCTTGCTCAACATTACTTGAGCGAAGGACATGAAGTGTATGCGACTTATCGTGACCCAAATTCAGCTAAGGTTCTTCTGACGATCAGCAAAGAAGACCCTCGCCTCCATTGCATCCAAATAGACGTTACTGACTATTCGGTATTCGACCAAATCGCGCTACAACTCCCATCTATCGACATCTTAATTAACAATGCTGGTTATTACGGCCCAAAAGGTAATTCTTTAGGGAATACTGACGTAGAAGAATGGCGTAAAGTTTTTGAAATAAATACCATCGCTCCTCTAAAGTTGGTGGAAGCGTTACTCCCTTTGCTATCTAAAGGTAGAGACAAAAAAGTAATGTGCTTGTCATCAAAGGTGGGCAGCATGACGGAAAATACATCTGGCGGTGGCTATATTTATCGTTCATCTAAGGCCGCATTAAACTCTGTGGTAAAAAGCTTGAGTAACGATCTAACCTCGCAAGGGTTTACTGTCATTGCTTTGCACCCAGGCTGGGTACAAACGACTATGGGCGGACCCAATGCTTTAATTGATACACAAACTTCAGTGAAAGGTTTAAGCGATGTTATTCGCTCTGTAGGAACAAAGGATAGTGGGCGTTTTCTTAACTATGACGGCAACGAAATAAATTGGTAGTCACACATTGTTTGAGTGCAATTCGCTTCAACTATAATGAATAGATGCTGTTCATACACAAAGTAACTCGATTATCACTTCTCACTCTAAGTAGTTTTTCTCTACTAGGGTGTGGGGCTGACACTCCTGCCGACCAACTTATCGAATACCATAAACGTATTTCGCGCGTTCAAGATGCTCCACAGATAGATTATCAATTTCAATCGGCTCCTCTACCACGTAAACGCGAGCTTTATCTAACGATACCAAGTATGTCAATCGGGCTGCTCGATAGCTATCAATTGCGTCAATGTGGTTTATTCAATTTAATCGCCGAGAAAAATTCAGTTCTTGGAAAAGTAGCTGATGAATTTCGTAACTACGACTATCAAGTAGCGCTTCTAGAAGGGCTAGCGAGATGCCTTGCAAGTAATCAACTAGAACCCGAAATCTATCAGCAGCTTTTAGATATTGAATATAACAAAAAGCAGCAACTTTCTCTGCATAAATGGAACCTGATCTACGCTAGTGATGCAATGCAAGCTCAGCTACGTGGGAGTGGTTGGTTACGTGAAGATATAGACCAACAGGTATTAAAGGTTAGCCACGCACTAAATCATATACAACAAACGATTGGCGAACCAAGAAGTGCATTAAAGAGTGTTGACGCTCAAGAGACATTAGAGAAGCAGAGAGTATTGGGAGATTTAAATTATTCTCTGAGTAATTCAGCAGCGTATTTAGATGCGACCACAAAGCAGTTATTAAAATATGATAAAAACATCATTTGCGGGAAGCAAAGAGACACCACTACGTTTCGTCACCTTAACAATGTTTTTGAGCAACAATACATAGGGAAGATTCAACCTTATATGGCGCAACTCGATGGGTATTATCAACAATTAACCCCACAACTTACGATGTTTGACGCGCAACCGGAACTGCACAATTACTACTTTCCTATTGTAGATGCGCACCAAGCTTTCCGATCATCAACTCGCCGCCATGTTGACTACTGGCAGAAGCTGTTTAAACGCTGTGGGCGTAAAGTCGGTCGTTAATCCTAACACCAACAATAGATGCCGATTATCCTTTCGAGCCTTTCTTAGTGTAAGTTTTTTTCTTCGCACCACCGCCTTTTCTGTGCTTAAAGGCAGGCCTTTCTATTTTAGGAAGATGGCGTAATGACTCTGGTACTTCTCCCGTTTTAACCTTACCCATCAAGCCATCAATCTTAGTTTCTAATGCTTGCATGAAGGGTTGATATGCTTGGTTTCTTTCTGCCATGCCCTGCAACTGGTGTTCCCAATGAGCCGTCATGTCTGGAAAAGTAGAGTCTTCGGGCAATGCATGGATCAACCCTCTTCCAGCAGGGCTACTATGAATGCTTTTACCTTGTCGAGTTAATAGTTGCCTCTTGAACAGCGTATCTAAGATACCCGCACGAGTTGCTTCCGTACCCAAGCCGTCAGTCTCTTTTAGTATTGCTTTTAGAGCTTTGTTCGCAACAAAACGAGCAATACCCGTCATAGCTTGAAGCAGTGTCGCTTCAGT
Source organism: Vibrio makurazakiensis (assembly GCF_050337375.1). NCBI lineage: Bacteria > Pseudomonadati > Pseudomonadota > Gammaproteobacteria > Vibrionales > Vibrionaceae > Vibrio > Vibrio makurazakiensis. Next base: position 4,036 of record NZ_JAKJSW010000100.1, read on the forward strand.
AAAATGTTTTGGTGGCTCAGTTTTCTTGTCCCCAATAACACCTTCACGACAGGTTAAAACCGTCCCTTTATCTAATGGAGGCACCGTATCTGTACCATCACCTTTCTCTTCCGTATCCGTTTTGCCCATCAAAACTTTCCAACCTGGGCTAATTAGTTGACGTCCTTTTGCAATGAATACGCCACCAGCAATATCAAATACTAGTTTAGCATCAGCAAAAATTGCAGAAGGGTAAAACTGCATAAGATACTGACGAGCAATTTGCTGATAGATTTTCATCTCATTAGCAGAAAGGCCATTCACCGATGATTTCTTCGGCGTTGGAATTATCGCGTGGTGGGCATCAACCTTACTGTCGTTCCACGCTTTTGACTTAATGGAAAGATCAGCACCCTGTGCACCGCTTTGAAGTTCTTTCGCATTATTGGCGATAGCATCCACTACCGACTCTCTTTGCGAGTAGTGATCTTTCGGCAAGTAGCGGCTATCTGAGCGCGGGTAGGTGATAAGTTTGTGCTTCTCGTACAATGACTGACAAGTATCTAGCACYTGCTGCGCACTCATTCCAAAGCGCTTAGATGCATCAATTTGCAACGCCGATAGTGAATATGGCAGTGGAGCGGATTGCTTACTTTGCTTTTGCTCAGATTCCGTAACGGTTGCAGGCTGATTGGTAATTCGATTAGCAACGTTTTCTACCAACTTTCGATTGAGCACACGGCTTTCTTCATCTTGCCATGGTTTGCATGCTTCACTCGGTTTCCAACGCGCTCGAATATCAAAGCTCTGGCCGTTGTTTTGGTAAGGGATCAACGCATGTAGAGTAAAGTAATCTTTAGGAATGAAGTTCTCGATTTCTTCATCACGTCTCACCACCAAACCAAGTACAGGTGTTTGTACTCGCCCTACCGACAAAACGCCTTGATAACCTGCTTTCTGACCTAGCAAGGTGTACGCGCGAGTCATGTTCATACCATACAGCCAGTCTGCTCTTGAGCGCGCTAACGCCGAAATAGAAAGAGGAATGAAATCACGATTACTGCGCATCTGGGAGAGTGCACGTTTTACGGCTGGTAAATTCAAGTCGCTAATCAATAACCTATCCATCGACTCTTTTTTAGTTTTAGAAACCTTGCAGTAATCAATCACTTCATCAACCAGTAGCTGCCCTTCTCTATCAGGGTCTCCTGCGTGAACGATTTGTGTTGCGTCCTTCAATAGTTTTCGGATCACGGTAAGCTGTTTACTAGAAGTTTTACGAGGTCTGAGTTGCCATTGTTCAGGCACAATCGGAAGGTCTGCTAAGTTCCATTTCTTATAGCGCTCATCGTAAGCGTCTGGCTCAACTTGCTCTAACAAATGTCCAATGCACCAGGTCACTACATCCCCATTTCCGCATTTAATGAACCCTTGGTCTTTCTTTTGCGGATTAGGTAATGCCGCTGCAATCGCGCGACCTAGGCTTGGTTTTTCAGCAATAATAAGGCGAGACATGTTTTTCCAGATGCTACAAACAATTAGAGCCACATTATCTAATGTGGCTCTAATAAATCAAGAAAAACTGGTTATTCGTACAGTTAAATTGCAATAAATACTATAAGAACTCAACGAACTTAGACAGCTCGCGCTCTGGTACTTTCATTGGTGTGCAACCCGGCGTACCTAAGTACAGAAAGCCCACAATTTCATCTTCGCCTTCAAGCCCAAATGCTTGGTGAACTTCTGGATGAAACATCCACTTACCTGAACGCCAAAAACCTTGGAAGCCTTGAGCTACAGCGGCCATTTGCATTGCTTGAACCGCGCAGCCAGCAGATAAGTGCTGCTCTAATGCAGGAACTTTATCGTGCTCAGTGACTTTTGCGATAACAGTGATCACCATAGGTGCACGAAATGGCGCTTTTTTTACCTTTTCGATCACCGCTTCTTCGCTGTCTTCAGCAACTGCAGCTTTAACCAAAATATCCGACAGCTTTTGTAAACCGGTGCCTTGTGCGATCACGAAACGCCATGGGGTAAGCGCTGCGTGGTCTGGAGCTCGTAAGCCGGCTTTAATTATGTTCTCTAGCGCTGTGCCTTCTGGCGCTGGTTCTGACAGTTTTGCGATTGAACGACGGTTGAGCAATAAATCTAACGCATCCATTTTTAAGTCCTTTACATCATTATTTTTATACTTCTATTTCCGAACTTTAGCACAGAAGACAAATGATAATAAGTTTCAGTAAATACCTTTCAGACTCTGCTCAACCTCTCTTTTCATTCTTCCTATTATAGCTTCACAGCAAGTTTAACCCCTTGACGGATCGCTCTGACCGCATCAAGTTCACCAGCGTAGTCTGCCCCACCTATAACATGCAGTTTTCCGCCGAACTCTTGCCACATGTCTTCAAATGGACGAACAGAAACCTGACCAGCACAAATAACGACTTTATCGGCGTCTAGCACTTGCTGTTTATCCCCTACATGAATGTGCAGCCCATCGTCATCGATTTTATCATAGCTGACACCACCCAGTAGGTTTACTCCACGCTTTTCTAGAGTTCGCTTGTGGATCCAACCCGTCGTTTTTCCAGGCCCCTTACCCACACGCCCTTCTTTACGCTGCATTACCCATACGGTTTTATCACTGAGTGAATCAGGGTAAGGGTACAAACCACCAGGGTGCTCTATGTTCTTATCAATGCCCCACTCATGCAGCCAATCATCCAAGTTATGTGACGTCGGCTCTGTCAGCATGGTCGCGACATCAACGCCAATACCACCAGCACCAACAATTGCGATCTTTTCACCAACGGGTGTTTTGTCTCTAATGAGTGTTTGGTAATCCACGACCTTTTCTGGGTTATCAATACCTTCGATATTTAGCTTTCTTGGTTCTACACCTGCAGCCATGACCACTTCGTCGTACTTCAATAGCATTTCAAATGACGCTTCAGTATCGAGCTTAAGGTTTACGCCTGTTTCATCAATTTGATTGGCAAAATATCGAATCGTCTCTCTGAACTCTTCTTTGCCTGGAATTTGCATGGCCAGTCTAAATTGACCACCAATGCGGTCATTTTTCTCTAACAAGTCAACATCATGGCCACGTTGAGCAAGTGTTGTGGCACAAGCCAGCCCTGCGGGACCAGCCCCTACTACCGCTATTTTCTTCTTCTTTGTTGCTGGTTGAATCACGATTTCTGTTTCATGACAGGCTCTTGGGTTTACCAGACAACTCGCGCGTTTGCCTTTGAATACATTATCCAAACAAGCTTGGTTACAACCGATGCAGGTATTAATGTTGTGCGACTGCTCTTTTTCAGCCTTGATTACAAATTCAGGGTCCGCAAGGAAAGGTCTCGCCATTGAAACCATATCAGCTTGTCCTGAACTCAAAATCTTTTCAGCTTCTTCCGGCGTATTGATACGGTTACAAGTGACAACTGGAATGCTTACATAAGGCTTAACTTTTTCTGTTACCCACGTAAATGCACCACGCGGAACTTGAGTCGCTATGGTTGGAATTCTAGCTTCATGCCAACCAATCCCCGTATTGATGATAGTGACTCCTGCCTCTTCCAGCTTTTGAGCCAATAAAACAACATCTTCAAACGTGCTTCCTTGCTCGACTAAGTCCAACATGGATAGACGGAAAATGATGATAAATTCTTTACCTACAGCTTCACGAATGGATTTAACGATCTCTAATGGGAAACGCATACGTTTTTCATACGAACCGCCCCACTCGTCATAACGCATATTGGTACGTTTACAAATGAACTGGTTAATCAAATAACCTTCAGAACCCATAATTTCTACGCCGTCATACCCTGCGAGTTGTGCTAATTCAGCACTATTCGCAAAAGAGTTGATGGTCTTTTTAATTTGGCGAGGGCTCATTTCACTGGGTGCAAATTTAGCTATCGGAGCTTTGATACCTGACGCACTTTGCGCAAATGGATGCATGGCATAACGGCCTGCATGAAGCAGCTGAAGTGCAATTTTACCGCCATGCTTGTGTACGGATTCTGTCACGACTTTGTGCGCTTTCGCATGTTTCACTTTGCTGAACTCAGCACTAAATGGCGTTAAACGACCACGTAAATTAGGTGAAAACCCACCAGTAACAATTAGGCCAACTCCACCTTTTGCTCTTTCCTCATAGAAAGCGGCAAGTTTATGCAAACCTTCTTTTTGTTCTTCTAGGCCGGTATGCATAGAGCCCATTAACACGCGATTACGTAATTGGGTAAATCCAAGATCTAATGGTTTGAGCAAATGTGGGTACATGGCTGACATCACTTATATTGTTTATCCTTGTGGTCTGACCACGATATTACTCCACAATCAAAAAATCAAACAACTGTTTACATTTATGTAACACCGATCACCTGTCAGAAATTTCGACACAGCCCTTTACGTCTGTCTACACTATTATTGGTAAGTAATTGATAATTTATATCAGTTAACAATTGAGACTGTGGTCTGAAACTGGGAATTAACGTAGGATACTAAGCAGTTAATATTATTGAGATTACCTTGGAACAGTGACGCGCTGTGACATGAATTTCGCTGTGGAGACAGAATGAAAAAACTATTCAAATTTATTGGCATGATCTTCAAAGGGATCTGGAAGCTGATCACATTTGTGCGAATGGCACTCGCCAACTTATTATTTTTACTCAGTATTGCGCTCATTTATTTCGTGTATTTCTATTCCACAACGACTCAGCCAACGGTTCCTCAACAATCAGCATTAGTTTTGAACCTTTCAGGGCCTATTGTCGAGCAAAGCCGGTATATCAACCCAATGGACTCGGTTACCGGTTCGCTCTTTGGTAAAGAATTGCCTAAAGAAAACGTTCTGTTCGATATTGTTGAGACAATTCGTTACGCAAAAGACGACGAAAATGTGTCTGGCCTAGTTCTGGCTCTCCGTGATTTACCAGAAACTAACCTCACTAAGCTTCGCTATATTGCTAAAGCCCTCAACGAGTTCAAAGCTACTGGTAAGCCAATTTATGCTATTGGGGATTTCTATAACCAAAGTCAGTACTACTTGGCCAGTTATGCTAACAAGATCTACATGGCACCGGATGGTGGTGTGATGCTTAAAGGCTACAGTGCGTACTCTCTTTACTATAAGTCTCTCTTAGAAAAACTTGACGTAAACACTCATGTATTCCGAGTTGGTACGTACAAGTCAGCGATTGAACCTTTTATACGTGATGATATGTCTGACGAGGCAAAACAATCAGCTTCTCGCTGGTTAGGTCAGCTATGGGGAGCGTATGTTGATGATGTCGCAAACAATCGCCAGATCAAACCTTCCGTTCTAAACCCAAAAATGGAGAGTTTCTTAGAGGATTTAAAATCGGTAGATGGCGATATTGCAAAACTTTCTAAAAAGCTGGGCTTAGTTGATGAACTGGCAACTCGCCAACAGGTACGTATAGATTTAGCTGAAGTTTTTGGTAGTGATGGAGAAGACAGTTATAACGCTGTTGGTTATTACGAATATCGAGCGACTGTCATTCCAGAGCCTCAAATTGCTGAAAGTGACGTTGCCGTTATTGTCGCTAGTGGTGCCATTATGGACGGTCGCCAACCGCGTGGCACAGTCGGTGGAGACTCAACTTCAGCTTTACTGCGTCAAGCTCGTAACGACGACAAAGTAAAAGCAGTAGTTTTGCGTGTTGATAGCCCGGGTGGCAGTGCTTTCGCTTCTGAAGTTATTCGCAACGAAGTCGAAGCATTAAGAGCCGCTGGTAAACCAGTGGTTGTGTCTATGTCGAGTTTAGCTGCATCAGGCGGTTACTGGATTTCAATGGGTGCAAACCAAATCATCGCGCAACCAACAACACTTACAGGTTCTATTGGTATCTTCAGCGTGATTACCACGTTTGAAAAAGGCTTAGACAAGTTTGGTGTTTATACTGATGGCGTGGGCACTTCACCATTCTCTGGTGTTGGAATTACGACCGGTCTTCCGCAAGGCGCTAAAGATGCATTCCAGATGGGCATTGAGCAAGGTTATAAGCGATTCATTGGCTTAGTCAGTGATAACAGAAACATCTCAGTATCCAATGTCGATAAAGTTGCCCAGGGTCGAGTTTGGACTGGTCAAGATGCAATGAAGCATGGTTTGGTCGATAGCATGGGTGATTTCGATGATGCGGTTGCAGCAGCAGCTTCTTTAGCAGAACTCGAAAGCTACAACGTCTATTGGGTAGAAGAGCCACTTTCTGCAACAGAGCAAATCATTCAAGATTTTATGAATCAGGCGCAAGCTTCGTTTGGCTTAAACGTCCAGGCTCTAGTTCCTAAGTCCCTGCAGCCTGTTTCTGCACAACTGACGCAAGATGCAGAGATCCTAACAAGCTTTAATGACCCACAAGGTCGTTATGCTTTCTGTTTAAATTGCCAAGTACAATAGCGACTTAAATCACGAACAGCTATAAGGTTGTATATCCAGTGTTAAGCACTGGATATAAATAGTAGCTGAAAGGCTGGTGAACATTTGTTCATCAGCCTCTTTTTATCCCGTTTGTAATCCCTATTCAGCCTAAAAGAGGTGAGTCATACCTCTTTTTATTGGCTAACAATTCGTTATAATCGCCGCCTGTTCCCTACACCACTAAAGTAATAATTCCTATGCCAAGAAAACATATCTACATCGCCTATACAGGTGGCACGATTGGTATGCAAAAATCTGACGACCATGGTTACGTACCAATCGCAGGTTTTATGGATAAGCAATTGGCAAGCATGCCTGAATTTCATCGCCCAGAAATGCCTGAATACACCATCCATGAATATTCGCCTTTGATGGATTCATCAGATATGACTCCTATGGATTGGCAAATCATTGCTGACGATATTCGCGCTAACTACGATAAGTACGATGGTTTTGTTATCTTGCATGGTACCGACACAATGGCGTACACCGCTTCCGCACTCTCATTTATGCTTGAGAACCTCGGTAAGCCTGTCATCGTCACTGGTTCGCAAATCCCACTGGCTGAGCTTCGTTCAGACGGTCAAGCAAATCTGCTAAATGCTCTACACATTGCAGCGAACTACCCGATCAATGAAGTGACTCTGTTCTTCAATAACAAATTGATGCGTGGTAATCGCAGTACGAAATCTCACGCAGACGGTTTCAACGCATTTACTTCACCGAACCTTCAACCGCTACTAGAAGCTGGTATCAACATTCAAGTTGGTAGCAACATTACCGTGAATGAACAGCCAGAAGGTGCGTTTAAAGTTCACAACATTACACCTCAACCGATCGGTGTGATCACAATGTACCCAGGGATCTCGCACGAAGTTATTCGCAACACGCTATTACAGCCTGTTAATGCCATGATTCTACTGACGTTTGGGGTTGGTAATGCACCACAAAATCCTGAGCTTCTTCAGCATTTGAAGGACGCTTCAGAGCGAGGTGTTATTGTAGTGAACTTAACTCAATGTTTGGCAGGTAAAGTCAACATGGGTGGCTACGCGACGGGCTGTGCCCTAGCTGAGGCGGGCGTGGTAAGTGGCTACGATATGACACCTGAAGCCGCACTTGCTAAATTGCACTATCTATTGAGCCAAAACTTAAACTACAACGAAGTTAAAGAAAAGATGTCTCAAGTTTTACGTGGTGAAATGAGCCTATAGAGCTCTGAATGAAAACCTATAGCCTAACAGGCTAGTTTATTTTCATTCCTTCTTTTCGCAAGATTTCTTCAAATAAAAATGGGTGACCAAGTTGGTCACCCATTTTTGTATAAGCATCTAAAAAAGCGAAAATATAACGCTATTTATTAGGATTAACTCTAACAATATCTGCTTGATTTGGCTGAAATTGCTTTTTTAGTTCAGATTTTGATTTAAAGCTGATTTCTCCACCCGCAGCTACTGTCATATGTTGCGCATCTACATTATGCTTAGATTGATAAAGCATGACAGCTTGCATACATGAATCACGCTGCTCTTTAGACAACTGAGTTCCTTCAGGCCATTTACCTGTTTCAACAGCATAGCTTAATCGCTCGTAAACATCGGGTGTAATCGCATTAAGCAGTTGGTCTGAATTCATGTTGAGCCTTTTTCGTAACAATTTTCACCCGAAAATAACCTGTTGGCATTTTGAGTCAAGGACAGAAAAAGAAATAAGCGTAATTGATCACAAGTGAAGGTATATGAGAATAAATAAATGGCTACTATCAGCCACTTTACCGCTAGTACTTACTGGTTGCTTTGAAGGGAACAAAAATACAGATCAGCTATGCGCAGATAACCCAGGGTTACGCTGTGATCAGCTAAACATGAATGACGGCCAATGCCGCTTACCTCGGACTGATCTTATCTGGCATCGCTTTGAAGTGATAAAGCAGCCAACTAACGTGAATAAAATAGAAGAGTTTAAGCTCGTTGCTGCTTACAAGAAATGTCTTGAATTGGCATCTCAAATCGCCCCTATCGATCAATCTGCATTAAAAGAAAAACGTTTTAGCGCGCTTTTACACAGTATTGACGAAATCGACCGTATCGTTAACGAGCTGTCCAGTGCTACAGATCCACAAACTCTCTACTTTTTATGGTCACAAATTGGCGATATGGAAGCTCGGCGTTCTTTCTTACAGCTAGAAGGAACTAAAGCATTGAATACCGCAGAAATGCAGTATGCCTTAGCAACCTTCTATACCACTCGAGATCAAGAGAAAACCATTGTCTTATTAAACAATGCATTAAAACTCTCTAATAAGTCGAACGTAAACCGAGAAATTTTCAAATCACTAGCAAGTATTCACCACCAGTTAGGCGAGAAAGAAAAAGCTTATATTTGGGCGATGGTTGCAAAGAAGTATGAAGTGTTAGTAGCGTCAGAGGCTGAACTTAATCTGCTCTATGGTTTTACACCTGAAATCTACGAACAATTAGATGAGATAGCTGAAAATATAGAGGATGCGATTGATGATGCACAGTACACGCCAAACCTCATCCCCCAAAAATACGATTTAGCTGCTGAGTAACCTAAATCTGAAAAGTTCTGACATGAGCGGTGATTTAATCACCGCTTTTTTCATTTTTGTTGAAAATTAACGACACTGAATTTACACAGAATCTTTCCCCCGTAGTCTTCGGACCATCAGGAAAAACGTGACCTAGGTGGCTATCACAAGCTGAACAACGTATTTCTACCCGCTTCATTCCGTGACTTAGATCTTCAATATAGCGAATCGCGGTATCTGTTATGGGCTTATCAAAGCTTGGCCAGCCACAACCAGAATCATATTTATTATCCGAAATAAACAGCGGTGAATCGCAACAAGTACAGCTATAAACACCTGTTTCGTGGTTATGTAAAAGCTTCCCTGTAAAGGGTGCTTCAGTACCACGTTCACGGCATACCTGATATTCAGTATCGGTAAGCTTCTCACGCCAGTATTCATCAGGCTTTATCATCATTTCCTCCTCATGTTTCACGTTAATATCTTCCCACATTTTCTTTTATTATATTTACTTTTTTCTATAAAAACTTGCATCGTCGTGCTTTTGTAGCACATACTTTCTCACCGAGATACGTTGTACATATATATTCATAAGTAACTTAGCATTTTGAGTTATTTTACCCAACTGGAAGGGTTCAGAATCGCAATAACGTATAAAATTCGACCATTTACGTACAATTGTTAAGAAAAGCGTCGCTTTTTTTTGACTTTAAACAAGTTAAGTCGGATTATCTATTGCAGAAATTTACTGGATTCTGTAATTTTACTACCAGTTATCTTTAATCAGAAATTAAGTTGTGGAGCAACTACAATGACTATCAAAGTAGGTATTAATGGTTTTGGCCGTATCGGCCGTTTCGTATTCCGTGCAGCGCAAGAGCGCAATGACATCGAAGTTGTTGGTATCAACGACCTTATCGACGTTGAATACATGGCTTACATGCTTAAGTACGACTCAACTCACGGCCGTTTCAACGGTACTGTTGAAGTTGAAGGCGGTAACCTAATCGTTAACGGCAAAACTGTACGTGTTACAGCTGAGCGTAACCCTGAAGAACTTAAGTGGGATGCAATCAACGTTGACGTTGTAGCTGAAGCAACTGGTCTTTTCCTAACTGACGAGACTGCACGTAAGCACATCACTGCTGGTGCTAAGAAAGTTGTTCTTACTGGTCCTTCTAAAGATGCAACTCCAATGTTCGTAATGGGCGTTAACCAAGCATCTTACGCTGGTCAAGACATCGTTTCTAACGCTTCTTGTACTACTAACTGTCTTGCACCTATCGCTAAAGTACTTAACGATAAGTGGGGCATCGAGTCTGGTCTTATGACTACAGTTCACGCTACTACAGCAACTCAAAAAACTGTAGATGGCCCTTCTGCTAAAGACTGGCGCGGTGGCCGTGGTGCTTCTCAAAACATCATCCCATCTYCAACTGGTGCTGCTAAAGCTGTAGGCGTTGTTCTTCCAGAACTAAACGGCCTTCTAACTGGTATGGCTTTCCGTGTACCAACTGCTAACGTATCTGTAGTTGACCTAACAGTTAACCTAAAAGAAGCTGCATCTTACGAAGAAATTTGTGCTGCAATGAAAGAAGCTTCTCAAGGTGAAATGGCTGGCGTTCTAGGCTACACAGAAGACCAAGTTGTTTCTCAAGACTTCATCGGCGAAACTCAAACTTCAGTATTCGATGCTAAAGCTGGTGTTGCTCTAACTGACAAATTCGTTAAAGTTGTATCTTGGTACGACAACGAAATCGGTTACTCAAACAAAGTTCTAGACCTAATCGCTCACATCTCTAAGTAATTTCTTTTTAGAAATAGCTTTAGATAAGCATTAGCGAAGACTGTTTTGAGCAGACTTTGAAAAAGGCGACCTTAGTGTCGCCTTTTTAATACCTGCTATCTTTTAGACAAAACCTACTTCTTAAAGCAAACCAAAGAAATTTAATTCAAATACTGCCTCCACGTGCCTGCCCTCAATTTAAAGCATCACTCTAGTCAGCATTTGAATTCAATTTCCTTAAAAGGATCATGTAATGGACTTATCTACTCTACCTGCACTGACTGTACTTTCTGACAACGTCACTATCGTTGAACATAAAGGCGTCAAACTAGTTCGTGTTATTCACGATAAAGCAAGCGCGGCAATTTCTCTGTTTGGCGGTCACGTTGTATCATTTCAACCTCAAGGTCAAGAAGACATAATTTGGATGAGCCAGCAAGCTAAGTTTGATGGTAAAACAGCTCTGCGTGGTGGTATTCCAGTATGTTGGCCTTGGTTTGGTCGCATTGCGGCTCCAGCTCATGGGTTTGCTCGCTCAAGTGAATGGCAGCTAGTTGAACACCGTGAAAGTGAAGTTGGCGTGATTGTTAGCTTAGGTCTGAAACCAAGTGAAGAGACTCTAGCAGTATGGCCTCATCAGTTCGATGCACGTTTGAATGTTGAGATCGGCGATGAGCTGAAAGTAACATTAGATGTGAAGAACACAGATTCGCAACCATGGACTTT
>NZ_JAKJSW010000101.1:0-15443 GCF_050337375.1 Vibrio makurazakiensis
CAGTGGCATGGCGTTAGAGCCAAGCTTTCTATTCTCGAATGACATTCTACAAATCGCCATTCCAGAAATGCTCTCTCAAACGGGCATCAACGGGCGTCAATTCGCACACCTGCTCATACGAGCGCATCAGGAAAGCAATCAAAACCACTTCCCAGATCTCGAACGAGCAGCAGAAGAAGTTGGCTTAAAACGGCTGAATCTAAGTGTCGAAGACCTCATCGATATCGCGAAAAGTTTGGGGATTCAAATCCGCTGGGTAACACGCACACCACAAGATGTGGTTGATGAGCTAGGTATTAATGCTAAGCAGCTTGTTACCTYATTCTTTGAGCCCCCAGGCACCATCTACCTAAATGAAATCCTCAAAGAGTATCCTACGCGCTTGAAGTACGATTTATCGGTCTATATCGGCCACTGCGTACTTCATAGTAAAGAAGGCCTTAAGAGCGTTTTGTCTGTAGGGAATAACAATACATGGGACGACAGCCAGTCATTTAACCCATCGTCTCAACTTAATTCTAAAGATATTCTACAAGCGTGGCGTGATTTCGAATCGAGCTTCTTTGCTGGCGCGCTATTGTGTCCAAAAGTACCGTTTAGACAACTTCTTGATCGGACAGGCTACGAAATTGATGTTCACAAGCGTGCGGGTGTATCGCCGTCGGTTGCWATGCGCAGAATGACGGTTGTTTCACCTTATCCGCACTGGCACTATTTTGATGCCTACGGACCTGGAAAATTGAAAGCAGTTTATCGCGGTAATGGGATCCCTTTACCCTGGGGGAACATGAGAGCGGTCGCAGACCCATGCCASCACTGGGCGGTATTTAGACGTTTATCAGAACCACAAGCAGGTAGCTCAGCACAGATCTCTATACTCAACGTTGGTGACGAGCCTAGAATCTATTGCTGTGAATCAATCAACATGACCGATCCAGCAGGTAATAACCGAGTACTATGTGCTGGTATTGATCTGAACCCTGCGATAGATGCACAAGGGGGAGACTCAAGATCAATTGCTGAAGAACTTAAAGCCTCTTGTGTGAGTAACGGGGGCTCTGTCGCCATTCCGAGAAGCATCAAGAAAGATCTCACCACAATTGCAAAAATCCTGAACATCAATTGGATAGAACGAGGAATCGAAACAGAAGCCCGCTTGATATGCTCACGCGGTGCAGCCTGCCCTCGTCAACCTAGTTGTTACTCTAAATGTCAGGGCTAACCACCAGGCCATTATCCAGACGCTAACCTCGTCGTGTGCTCGATCAAATTACCAGAGCACATGGTGAGGTTTAACGGCTTATTTCCTCTAGCCTCTAGAATTTTGGCAAAAAAAAACCAATCACAAACTAGGTGATTGGCTATATATTTCTGTGAACAATCAAGGTTCACTAACAACGTCAGTTGGCTAGGTGACCCTCGGCTTAAGAAGGGTCATATTAATAAATGCAGTTTATGTGCCAACTTTTAAATAACCATTTCATTAGGCATTCAGGCGCTTATTCGTACAAACTCAATCATTAAATTGCATAATGGAATTGCAATTTGCAAATCGCAAAGACTTTGCTAGTGAGCGTGTTGTCACTTAAAGGCTGAGTGAATCAGCACATGAAGCCAAGTTAGATTCAATAGCAAAAAACAAAAAGCCCATACCTTCTAAGATATGGGCTCAAATTATTCACCTGAACTGTGTTAACTCAATTCGATTAGTTTGATTGAGTTCTGGTACGTGGCTTTTTAGAACCGTAACCTGAAGGTTGACGTTGTTCACCACCAGCTTTATTACCTGAATTAGGTTTCTCTGTATTTCTACGGCGCTTAAAGTTTTGACCGTTATTCTTTACAGAAGCATCTTCTGAAGTGCTTTCACCTGTATTTTTCTTAGGTGCAGGCTTGCGCTTAGGCCCATTCGCAGTACTTCCAACGTGGCGTTTATTTTTGCCAGCAGGTTTATGACCACGGGCATTCTCACCAGAGCGCTGACCGTCAGCATGCCCTACTTTTGGCTTCTTAGGTTTTTTAGGCTTGATTGGACGAGTATCCAATCGAGACTCTGGAAGCTTGTTCACAGGTGTAAACCCTTCAAGCTCACGACGCTCAAGCAGCTGTTTAATTAAACGCTCAATACCAAACAGTTCTGAAGCTTCATCTGCACATACTAATGAAATCGCTTTACCTGTTTCGCCAGCACGACCAGTACGGCCAATACGGTGTACATAATCTTCAGATACATGTGGAAGGTCGAAGTTAACTACTTGCGGTAGCTGCGGGATATCAATACCACGAGCCGCGATATCAGTCGCCACTAATACTCGTACTTTACCTGTTTTAAAGTTCTCTAGAGCTTTAGTACGTGCGCCTTGACTCTTATTACCATGAATAGGTGCTGCTGTAATATCTTGTTCTTCAAGGAAACGAGCTAGCTTGTTAGCACCGTGTTTCGTCTTGCTAAACACTAATACCTGACGCCAGTCGTTATCTTTAATCAGTTTCGCCAGCATTGGCCCTTTTTTCTTTTTATCCGCAGGGTAAATACACTGCTCAACTGTTTTAGCCGTTGAGTTTGCAGTGTTCACCGAGATTTCAACTGGGCTATTCACTAACCCTTTTGCTAGGCTGCGGATGTCATCAGAGAAGGTTGCTGAAAACAGCAAGTTTTGACGTTTCTTAGGTAAGAACGCAAGGATCTTGCGAATATCACGGATAAAGCCCATATCTAGCATACGGTCAGCTTCATCTAACACTAGAATCTCTAACTGGTCAAAACGCACTGCATTTTGGTTGTAAAGATCAAGTAAGCGACCCGGAGTTGCAACTAGCACATCGCTACCCTTGCGTAGCTTTTGCATTTGAGGGTTAATTTTAACACCACCAAATACAACGCTAGACGTCAAAGGTAAATGGATACCGTATTTAACAACACTGCCATTCACCTGAGCAGCAAGCTCACGTGTAGGGGTAAGTATCAATGCACGTACTTGATTTTGACGAACTCGTGGGCCTTTTGAAAGAAGCTCAAGAATTGGAAGCGTGAAACCCGCAGTTTTACCTGTACCTGTTTGGGCCGCAGCCATCACATCGTTGCCTTTTAAAACCGCCGGAACAGCTTTTTCTTGGATTGGCGATGGCTTGTCATAACCTTGCTCTTCAATAGCTTTAAGGATTGGAGCAGAAAGGCCCAAAGAGGTAAAACTCATAGATTATTTTCTCAGTCTGATAACATAAAAATAAAGTTGCACAACTTATTGTAATCGTACAACTTCAACATTCGCTTAATCTAAGCGAAACGCGACATTCTGAGGCTTTTCCCTATTTTCAGCAACCAAATTCTACGCTTCAGCGCCCAATYGCCTTCRCTCCGCGCTTTTCTGCATACATTTTTTCATCGGCCATTTTCAATAATGAATCAACATCGACCATATTCTGTTTAAAGGCTGCCCAACCCACACTGACTTCTAAGTAGATAAGGTGCTGTTCATAAATCACAGGCGTACTGCAAATTGCTTTTTGTAAAGCCAGATTAATGGAACTCACGTTCTCTTCATCAAGAATACGAGGAAGCAAAATTAAGAATTCATCCCCGCCTATTCTCGCAACAATATCTGAGCTTCGCAGAACACTTTTAATCCTTTCGGCAACGGCAACAAGCACTTTATCGCCAGCAGCATGTCCGTAGGTATCATTGATTGCCTTAAACTTATCTAGGTCAATGTTTAGCACCGCGAAACGCTCTGTACCAAATCTTTTTGCGTGGTCAAATAGCTGATTTAGGCTATACATGAAATAACGTCGATTAGGTAACTTGGTCAGCTCATCATGCAAAGAGCGGCTATGCGCTATTCGATAGAGCCTAAATATCAGCACGAATGCGAGTAACAGGAGAAGTAAAACGGGGTAGCCGATCAGATAAACAATATAAACGCGATACCAAGCAAACTCAGACAATAGATCCGTATCATGTGAAACAGCAAGCCCCCACCCACCATAAGGGAAGTTAACCTGCTCTGTTGCAAACGCACTATCAAAGATCTTTTTCGAACCATAGAATATTGGCCCTTTTGCTCCAGAGCTGTCTAAGCCTCGAATCGCAAGTTGGTACTTATGTTCAAATGATTCAATACCAACCTCATCAAAGAGTGTATCTAAATCAATAACTGCGCTGCACACCCCCCAATAGTTTAAGTTGAAAGGGGGATCAGTAAAAATAGGCAAACGGGCAATAAGCCCACGACCACCTTGGACAAGGTTCACCGGCCCTGAAATGAAAATCTGTTCAATTTTTCTCGCCATCTTTACCGACTCCCATTGCTCTGGGATATTGCGATAGTTAACGCCGATGGCTTTTTCATTCCCGCGATAGGGAAAAATAAAATTGATCTTATCGTCTTTAGCAAGGCCAATCACTTTCACATGCGAACCTTCACGAATGATATTCGCAGCAATTTTGTCCCACTCATTAACCCCCGCGTCAGGGTTAACCGTAACGAGCGTCGAGAGGCTATTCACAACGTAAATATCACCCACAATGGCGGCTTCGAGACGTGAACGAATAACGGAAAGGTGCTTCTTTGCTTCACTGGTGACTTGATTGTTTAAAAATACTTGTTGGTTTCTATGAAGCACTTCAATAATCCCAGCAGCAAGGATAATTACCAACAAAATTAGAGCATTAACGGACCATTGCTTGCTCGAGCTATTTAGCATCCATATCCTCTCATAGCTACGGCTTCATAAAAGTCTCGATGTGGTAACAACGATAACTTCCATGATTTTTATAAAGTTGTTTATCAATAATGATAAACCATATGCTAGAGGAGTTCCTTGTATAGCTCGTAATTATGAGATCTTTATTTTCATATTGTTAAGTTTGGTTAACCTTCAGTTAAATACTCACAGCAAAACTAAACTTTATAATGACTTATCCGTTCTCTTAGCCACTTATGAGCAGGGCTGAAATCAGTGCGAGCATGCCAAATCATATGTTGCTCTACAGGCACAGTATCAAATGGTTGTTCTATGACTTGTAAGTCAAATCGAGAAGCGTATCGGTTGGCAAGGCTTCGAGTTATTGTCCCTAAGCAATCTGAAGTAGACACTAATGCCATCATCGACATCATGGAGTCACACTCTGCGCTTACCTTGCGCTCTTTTAGTGCCTCTTTAGTAAAGGCATCAGCAGCATACTTTTGCGAACGGCGAAGCCTCAGCGTCACATGCGTTTCGTCATAAAATTCCGTTTGCGAAATACTCCCCATCACTCTTGGATGGCTACGACGAGCGATAACAACGATCTCATCGTTAAACAGAGGTTTCGTTTTATATGATGCCCCTAAATCCAAATGTAAGTCGATCGCTAAATCCGCTTTTTGCATACTCAGTTGCTGCAATAAATGTTCTTCATTACTCGGCGCAATCGCAAAGTTAATCACCACATTTTGCAACTTGTCATCGGCTGCTGCTAATGGCTGATAATTCACTAGTGCCATTTCATTAACAAGAACTCGAAACACTTTCGGTCTACTTGGATCAAAATGTTTGATGTTACTGAGTGCACTACTGATTTGACCAAACGCAGGTGATATTTCATTCGCCAGTTGTACCGCAATATGCGTAGGTGAAATTCCTCGGCCCTCCCGCACGAACAGTTCTGCTTGCAGTTGAGCTTGCAAACGCTTCAAGGCTCCGCTTACTCCGGGCTGCGTCATATCTAAACATTCAGCGGCTTGAGTAATAGATCGAAGGCGGTATACCTCAAGAAATACGGTCAGTAAGTTGAGATCAAGTCGGTCTTTTGAAAGTTCTGTCATAAAAACATAGCCATTAGTTATGTGTTATATAAACCTTACTTTATTTTTAGCTATGTGTCATTTCGGTAAAGTCTCCTTAACGAAACAAAATACTCAACAGAGGCTCCTATGATGACATTACTTCGCACCCCAAAAGCAGCATTAGCCCTAGCGGTTATTTTCTCATTCCCAGTATCCGCTGCTAATCACGATCATGACCATGTACACGGAGAGTTAGAAGTTAATGGTAAACCTGCAACAGCTCATACAATCCAAGCAAATAAAGCATTCAGCGAGACGTTAAATTGGCAAGACAGAGACGCTTTTGAACGTAATGATAAAGGCTTGATCCAGCCTCTAAATCAAGCGTCACTCGATATCATGCGTGCTAACTACGACTTCATCAGCCAAGATGAAATCGCAGACAGTGTCAACCCATCGCTGTACCGCCAAGCGCAGGTCAACAACACTGCAGCAGGGTTATACGAAGTACGAGATGGTATTTATCAAGTTCGTGGTACAGATTTATCAAACATCACTTTCATCCGCGGTGAGTCTGGTTGGATTGTTTACGATGTACTTTTAACCAAGCAAGCGGCTGAAACATCGACAAAATTCTTCTTGGATAATGTTCCTGAAGGCGGTGACCTACCTATCGTGGCGATGATCTATTCGCACAGCCATGCTGACCACTTTGGAGGCTCTAGAGCTATCCAAGAGATGTTCCCAGAAGTGAAAGTATACGCTCCGAATAACATGACCAAAGAGACGGTCGACGAGAATGTACTGGCCGGTAATGCAATGTCACGCCGAACCGCTTATCAATACGGTGCAACCCTTGGCGCTCATGAGCACGGGATCGTCGATGCTGGTTTAGGCAAAGCGATCTCGAAAGGAGATATCACTTACGTAGCACCGGATATTACGCTCAATACTAAAGACAAATTTGAGACTCTAGAAATAGATGGCCTTGAAATGGTATTCATCGATACTGCGGGTACCGAAGCCCCTTCAGGCATGGCGACGTTCATTCCTTCTATGAAAGCGCTGTGGACCGGAGAAATGATGTATCACGGCATGCACAACATCTACACATTACGTGGGGCAAAAGTCCGTGATGCGTTGAAATGGTCAAAAGACATCAATGAAATGATTAACGCTTGGGGCGATGACATTGACGTACTGTTTGGCTCGCATTCATCACCTATTTGGGGTCATGAAGACGTCAATGACTTTATGAAAATGCAACGTGATAACTACGGCTTCGTGCACAATCAAACATTGCGTTTAGCCAACAACGGCGTGGTACTGCAAGATATTGGCGACGCGGTCGTAGAAGCGTTACCAAAATCAATTCAAGAAGCGTGGCATACCAATGGCTACCATGGCTCATACAGCCATAATGCTAAAGCGGTTTACAACATGTACTTAGGCTATTTCGACATGAACCCAGCTAACTTAAACCCGCTTCCAACCGACAAAGAAGCCGCTAAGTTTGTTGATTACATGGGGGGAAGCGACATTATCGTTAAAAAAGCACAGGCCGACTTTGAAAAAGGTGAATATCGATTTGTTGCAACCGTCTTAGATAAAGTTGTCAACGCAGAGCCAAGTAATGATGAAGCTCGTAAATTATTAGCCGACACCTATGAGCAACTAGGCTACCAGTCTGAAACCATGGGTTGGAGAAACACCTACCTGACAGGTGCACAAGAGCTACGAGTTGGCACATTACCAGGAACACCAAAAACAGCTTCACCAGACGTGCTAGCCGAAATGTCGCTAACCAACCTACTCGACTATATGGCGGTTAAAGTAGACTCCACGATTGCACAACATACGCCATTYACTATGAACGTTATTATTCCTGACTTAGATGAGACTTACTTTGTTGAAATGTCTAACGGTAACTTAAGTAACGGTCTGGTAGAAAGCGCTCGTAATGCAGATGCAACTTTGTATATCAACAAATCAGATATTACAAAAATCATGCTTGGAAAAACGACACTTAATGAACTATTAGCCAATAAACAAGCAGGTATCAATGGCGACGCTAAAGTACTAGAAAAACTGGCTGCAGCTTCATCAGAATTTGATGGCTCTTTTGAGATAGTGCCTCGCCCTGAGCAAGGAAAAGAGGTCGACGCTCATCTATACCAATTGGGTAAAGATAACCACAAACACTAACCCTTTAACCCTAGCCATCGGTGATAAAAAACCGATGGTTACATTCATAAGCGAACATCACCTAATTTAAAGGGCCAATTGGCCCTTTTTTCATTTCTCTCGCACTTTCCATTTCAGTAAATTATGCTCTATTCAAGAATACTTACGTGTTCCTGACATTAGTCTTACATGAATCACTACTTTGAGTGATAACTTCCCAAGTTCACATTCATAGGTTCGGTATCTATCACATGAAGCTAACAAAAATATCACTTTGCCTTTTATTAGGTGCCACCGCGTCGTTCGGGTCATATGCTCAAGCCACAGACAGTAGCCAGACTTTCGAACAATCGGCTGACGTTATTCGCCAAACCTATGAACAACAGTTGTATACCCTACCCGCATTCAAAGAAGGTCATTACGGCCTTAGAATGTTTCGCCAAACTCAAGACCCTAAATATACAGCAGCGGTATGGAGTGACATGGCGCGCGTAACTAGCCGACTAAATCGGTTTTCAGAAGAAGTGCATACTCCCCAACAAATTGCAGAATACAGCCAACGCCGTTTATCCGGTTATGTGGGCGAGACTGATGAGCGCAGCGTGAGACGTTACAATGTAACCAAGACTATGCCGGAATATCTGTATCTTGGTGTTGATTTACTTGGTTCTATGGCAAGAGCCAATGAATACGAGCTCAAACATCAGGATGACAAACAATTACGCGAGGTCATTCGTCGCTATGATTTCTCCAAATACGCAACTAACCAAGAGATGGTGGAAGCGTGGGCAGCGCAGTTAGCGAACCAGGTTTATTGGTTAAGGCAGCTAGGCGAACAAGATGTTGTCGAAGAATTTACGGATACCTTTAAAGCGACTTACCCAGACGACAAAGACAGCACGCTGTCTAAGCAACAATACGGCAATAAGCTGTATGGTATGACTCATATTATTTTTGGTGATTCAGAGTACTACCAGCATCAAGTGAGCGAAAAAGAACATCAATGGATATACGATTATTTCAGAGAGAATATCGATACGATCCTGTCTCAAGCTAAAGAAGACGTTATTGCAGAAGTGGGGATTACATTCTTACTAGCAGGCCTAGAAGATGACCCAGTAGTGCATAAAACTCGCTTGGCGATCCAAAAATCAATTGATACACAGAAAGGGATGATCCCATCTGTGACGGGTGATTTCGACTTAACCTACGGTGAGCACCGAAATGTACTGGCGATCATGCTACTAGATTGGCAACAGGTAAATGAAGCWCCAACGTTTGAGAAGCACCCTAAAGTTTTTTCAAACTTGCCTTATGGCTTAGAGCAGAAAGCAGACTAGATAAAGAATACAAAAAGCGCCTTTAGGTTCATGGAATCTAAAGGCGCTTTTTTATAGCTTCGTTTTAGAAAAGTTGCGTTGTTTAAGTAAAAATAGAACGGCTTAAGTAGACGACTAATACCTAAATTTACCAATTTCTCGATGAAGGCTATCTGCTTGTTGTGACAAACCACCAAGCACTTCATCAACATCATTCACCTGTGCTGAAACGGCGGTAGATGCGTCGGCTATTGAAGTAATACTGCTACTTATTTCATCAGTAACGGCTTTCTGCTCTTCTGTTGCCGCCGCAATTTGAACATTCATCTCATTGAGTTCAGAGAGCATATCAACGATCTTAGACAGCATTTCGGTGTTTTCGCCACACGTTTCCACACCTTTGATGACTGAGTTATTCGCATTTTCAATGCCTTTTGAAACGCTATTCGTTTCTTTTTGTAATGCATCGATTTTGGCTCTAATTTCCTCTGTCGAGTCTTGAGTTCGGCTAGCAAGTGAGCGTACTTCATCAGCTACCACAGCAAAGCCGCGCCCTTGTTCTCCCGCCCTCGCCGCTTCGATAGCCGCATTCAGCGCCAATAAATTCGTTTGTTCAGCAATTCCCTGAATCACGTCCAACACTTCAGCTATCGAATTACTTTCACTGTGTAGGCGATCAATGGCTTCAACCGCCACTTGCATTTGTGAGTTTATCTCAGTCATTTCACTACCAAGAGATTCACCAACCGCCATGCTTTGCGTACCTGTATCATTCGCCGTTTTCATCGAATCCGCTGCCCTATTCGCAAACTGAGCAACCTCTGAAATTGACGCGCTCATTTCGTTCACGGCAGTCGCGACCGAATCTGTTCTATGACTCTGCTCTGAAACGGCACTTCTTGTGCTATTCATGTTTTCAGCCATGGATTGAGTATTTTGATTCAAAGTGTCGGTTGCGACAGAGAATTCAGTAATCATTCCTTGTAGTTGTTCAAATAGTCCATTTAATGAAACGGACAGATCCGTCATTTCATCTTTCCCTTGAATATCAAGGCGTTCGGTCAAATCATTCCGTTTACTGATTGACTGAACTTTTGTTGATGCCATTCTTATTGGGCGAGAAATACCATTCCCCACTAGATAAGAAATAAAGATCGCAACAACCATAATCACCACAATGCTGATCACGACCGTTGTAAACACAGACTGATTCAGTACCTGGATATCAGCTAAAGCTTCAGCTTGGTCAATTTCAGTAAGGATCCCCCACTTCAATCCAGCAGCATCAATTGGAGCGTAAGCAGACAATACTGGAACGCCACGATAATCGTCGACGACCTCTACCCCACTTCCACCGGCAAGCGCACCTGACGCTGTAACCGATTTCACCGGTTGGAACCCTACCGAAGAGCCTTTACCTTTAATATTCTCAAGTACAGAATTTGAAACCCCTGATTTGCTTAGAGCAGCCAAGTACTCAGATTGGTCTTCAATTAAAAATCTCGACTGACTCCGTAGCAACATATCCGGTCCGATCAAATACGTTTCACCACTCTCACCTAACCCTGCTGAAGCCCAGTTTTCATTAAATGTCATGATGCTATTGATCGCATCAACTGGCATTTGAAAAACTAACACACCAATGCGTTTCCCATGGTCAAATACGGGGCTAGCAATAAATGACGCTGCGGCTTCATAAGAAGGGTAATAAGGATAGAAATCTTCCAAATGGTATTTGTCTTTAGGTAGGTCTCTTGCTTGTTTATAAGCCGTCGCTAGCCCGCTTGAGCTGTATGGCCCCGACATAAGATTGGTTGCAAAATCCAGTTCTTTAAATACTGAATAAACGACGTTTCCTTCTAAATCCACTAGGAAAATATCGTAATAGCCAAAGGCTTCAAGGAAGTGTCGAATCGGTTTGTGATACTCCTTATGAACCTCGTCATACTCAGTATTCAAACTATCGTAATCAAGCAAGTGCTTCTCACCCAACGGGTTGTTATTCACACCAATATATCGAGCTTGGAGAGCTTTCCCTACAGGGCTAACTTGCCGTAACCGATCGGATTCATTCGCCGAAGCATTACCATTCCGATTCCGATACGATGCACCAAACTGGCTAGTGTAATAATTTTCGAGTTGACGCAGATCATCACTACTCACTTTCTCAACGGGGTACGATTTAAAAGCCTTTGTAAAGTAATTCAGAGCCTGTTCGGTAGAATGATCATCTGCCAAAGTCTCAACTTGAAAATGAATCAGATCAAAATAATTCTCTATTTCATTTTTCTTAATTTCTCGAACAGATAACAACTGATCAGAAGCTCGTTTATATAACGCCTCTTCAGAAAGGCCTGAGGCTTTCCATCCTACAAAACCACCACTTACTACCACCCCAATCGCACATAAAACCGTACACGCTAAAATTATTTTTGTTGCAATTTTCATCTGAAACCTCCCAGTCGGTACTGAGCCTCTTTCCTTGATTCATGACTGCCTAGGGTATTGGTTCATTCAGTTTTATGAACTCTAATTGATACCATGATCACATTTTAGACCACCAATACTGAGTTATCGATTAATAAGGAAAAGTATTATGCTTCTTTCAATGCCCTAAGAGTCATATGACAATCTATTTACCCCCCCGACAACTAATGATAGAAGGGTCAGTAATATATGTGTTTCAGATAGGTGATACGGCGTTATCTTTTGCATTAATGACCGAAAATAATAAGTAAACCCAACCTATATAAACCGCGTAACATTCTATTAATTAAAAGAAAAATTCGATATATGTCGCCTGTTTTCATTGATGTATAGATATATGTATACAAAGTGAAGTATGATTGTTTTATCAAAGAATTGAATTAGTCGAAGGCCACGGAGTTGTATGGCGAATCTTAAAAACTCAGTCAGCAAAAATATAAAGACGAAAGTCGCAGGACAGACTCAAGACGACGTCGTTTATTGCCATATTTTTGATGCCATTTTGGAACAGCGTTTACCACCAGCGACCAAGCTCAGTGAAGAAGCACTTGCTGAGATATTTGGGGTAAGTCGTACCATTATCCGCAGAGCCTTACTGCGCTTGTCACTGGAGCAAGTTGTTGTTATTCGTCCAAACCGCGGGGCTATGGTTGCCGCACCTACCGTGGACGAAGCCAAACAAATCTTCAAAGCTCGTGAGGTGATGGAAATCGCAATCACTGACCTCGCTGTTCAAAATGCTACCAAAGCACAAATTGATGAATGTCGTAAGCTGGTTGTGAAAGAAAACCAAGCGTTTGACCACGGCGACTATGGTAGTGGACTTCGTTTGTCTGGCGAGTTCCACATCAAACTGGCTGAAATGGCCGAGAACGCACCTTTACTGGCATTCCAACGTAGTTTGGTCTCTCAAACCTCACTACTCATTGCTCAGTATGAAACCGGCAACAACTCTAATTGCTCTCTTGATGAGCACTCCATTTTACTGGATGCCATTGAAGCGGGTGATTCTGAAAAGGCGATTGAGTTGATGCAAGAACACTTAGAACATATTCGTTCTAAACTAAATCTTGATGGCAGTAGTGCTTCCAATGATTTACATGTGGTATTTTCAGACTTACTTAAAGGCAAGTAGTCTCATCAATCAATAGACATATAGAAAGCCCTAAACCTCTAACTGGAAACAGTAAGAGAGTTTAGGGCTTTTTTGTTGGKTTAACGGATTACCTAATAACGTTAAACTGATCTAAWGTTGAGTCGTCTAATTTAGGTGAATCGATACTCCATGGGCTCAACACGTCTAGCAAGTACCCCTCTTGAGAAAACACTTTCAAAGCAGCTTGGTTGAATTGACGGACTTGCTCGCTGTCAGTATGCGCTTTCGGAAAGACCGCAAAATACGTCACAGGTTTATGTGACCATGCATATCGCAGCCCTGAAACTCCAAATTGTTTAGCCCTGAACTCCACCAAAGCCCTATTACTGTAATAGCTGGCGATCCGGTCCGAGGCGAGCATCTGTACCAATTGACCGTTGGCATCCGACTTTTTAAAAATTCGCAGAGGCGCTAACCCCTTAGTGATCATTTCATCTCGAATACCTTCCAGAGAGATTAGGGTATTAGAAGGCGTAAATGCCGCTACTTGATAGTCTTGAAGGTCTTCTATTCCCTTAACGACTCGTTTGTTGTCAAAAGAAACAAACAAGCCATATTCACTCACCATAAAAGGCACGGAATAATAGTAAATCTGAGATCGTTTTTCTGTCCAGCCGTAAGGAAAACCCACATCGACTTCACCTTGGTCTACCTGAAACTTTGAACGTCGGTTTGGTACAACGGTTACTACACAGGTTTGGTTCATTTCTCGACAGATATCATCTACCATCGTTCTAAATGGGCCACCCGCCTCGCCCGAAGGCAGCTTTTGTACAAATGGAGGAAAGTCATGCACCGACACTTCCAATGCAAACGTTGAATTTGGTACAAAGAACACACTTAAACTACTTGCTAGCAATGCAACTGATCGAACTCGATATCGCATAGTATTTACTCTTAAATAACCCTCACTTATCAATCGTAGATGCCAACTCCAAAATAGAAAAGTGCACCAAAGGCAAATTGTATACAATAATGTTTCCAATATTGGTTTTATCGGTAAATTTTTATTATCCCCACAAAACACAAAAAGCACTTTAAATAACAACCAGTTAGTCTCACTTCCATTCTGCATACAACAGTTCGCCACCAACCGATGTTGCACATTTGTAAATAATTAGTTGACCTATTGGTCAGGATGACTAATTATTGACCCAAAGGTCAGAAAACTTGTACCTACTTACTAATAACTGAATCAATGTGTCGATATACAAGGAGGTCTCTTGATTACTTTCTTACTCAATCAAGAAATTAGACATGAAGATAATCTGTCACCCAATATGACAGTGCTGAACTACCTACGTACCAAGATAAACAAAACAGGTACTAAAGAAGGGTGTGGCTCTGGAGATTGTGGTGCATGTACTGTGGTTTTAGGCGAGGTTGTGAATGGACAGCTTGAATACCGTTCTATTAACTCGTGTTTAACTTTCATCTCAGCGCTTCATGGTAAACAGCTAATCACGGTAGAAGATCTACAAAATAAAGATCGTTCTTTGCACCCTGTACAGAAAGCCGTCGTCGATTTTCACGGGTCGCAATGTGGCTACTGCACACCTGGCTTTATTATGTCGATGTTTGCACTTGGCAAAAATAAACCAGATGCAAGTAAAGAAGACGTGATGGAGTCTCTAGCCGGAAACCTATGTCGCTGTACGGGTTACCGTCCAATTGTTGATGCAGCATTGTCTCTGTCTACAGAAAAACCGCTACTAGACCAATTTGCTGAACTAGAACGAAACACGATTGAAAAACTAGAAAGCATTCAAGATACCGAAGCGAGTTTACGTCTTGGCCACCTCACTGCTTTTTCTCCAAAAAGCACAGATGAACTAGCCAAACTATTTAAAGCGCACCCAAAAGCTAAACTCGTTGCAGGTGGTACAGATTTAGCACTTGAAGTGACTCAATTYCATCGTGAAATTGAAACATTGATCAGCGTTAACCTTGTAGAAGATATGAAGGTTTGCGAAGAAACCGATACCGACTTGGTGATTGGCGCTAATCTTCCAATTAGTGATTCTTACTCACTACTGAAAAAGCACTACCCAGACTTCGGTGAACTGTTGCATCGCTTTGCTTCTTTGCAAGTACGTAACCAAGGCACCATTGGCGGTAACGTTGCCAATGCTTCACCTATCGGCGATACGCCACCACTTCTCATTGCGTTGAATGCGAAAGTAAAACTGCGCTGTGGTGATGAGTCTCGCACTATGCCAATTGAAGACTACTTCATCAGCTACAAAGTGACGGCTCAAAAAGAGAGTGAGTTCATTGAGCAAATTATCATACCTAAACCGACAGAAAGCAGCTTCCGAGCTTACAAGCTTTCGAAACGCCTAGACGATGATATTTCAGCTGTTTGTGGTGCGTTTGATATCCAGATTCAAGACGGAAAAGTGACTAACGCGCGTATTGCCTTCGGCGGGATGGCTGCAACGCCTAAGCGTGCGACTCGTTGTGAAAATGTGTTATTAGGAAACGCTTGGTCAGACGCTACTATTAAAGAAGCAATGCAAGAGCTTTACA
>NZ_JAKJSW010000102.1:0-15417 GCF_050337375.1 Vibrio makurazakiensis
CTATGTGAGTACTATGTGAGTATTTGTAAGATCGTTTTGATTAGCCCATAAATCAATGAATAAAAAAGCCACGCTTAGATAGCGTGGCAATACAAGTTAATATCAATCAGGCAGTGAAAAATACCAATTACTTGTTAGATTCTGCTTCTCAATTTAAGAACCAAATTGAATCCCTTTTCCGCTTCTTAATAAGTTTCAAAGACTCCGCTGTTGTAATCATTAATTGTTTGCTCAATTTCTTCCATTGAGTTCATGACAAATGGACCGTAGTGAACAACTGGTTCATCAATAGGCTCACCAGAGAAGATAAGCACGCCACTTTGTGCCTCACTTGAAAGCGCAAGTTGCTCCGCTTTGCTTAATAATGCTAGCTGACCTTCATCAATCGACTTACCATCAACTTTCACCGAGCCACGATACACATAAACCATTGCGTTATGGTGAGAAGCTGTCTCTAAGCTGATAGTGTCCCCTTGTTTAGCACGCCAATCTGCAACACTAAGTGGTACGCCTGTTTTATCAAGTGGCCCTTTCAGGCTCTTACCTAAAACAGTTGTAGAGCCAGCTATTAGGCGTAATAAGCCCGAACCTTCTTGTTCAAATTCAGTTATCGTTTCACTTTGAAAGTCATGATATTGAGCGGGCTTCATTTTGTCTGCTGCTGGCTGGTTTATCCATATTTGGAAACCATGCAATTGTTCTTCTTCCATCATTGGCATTTCACTATGAATCACGCCACGTCCTGCTGCCATCCACTGTGCGCCGCCGCTGCGTAACTCACCGACATTTCCCATATGATCTTTGTGTTGAAAGTGTCCTTGCATCATATAGGTCAGAGTTTCGATTCCACGGTGAGGATGAGGTGGAAATCCTCCAACATAATCACTCTTTTCATCTGACTTGAGTTCATCGATCATCAGAAATGGCGAGAAATTTGCATTATTGAACCCAGCGACACGGCTGATTTTTACACCATCACCATCCGATGTTGCATGAGAGGCAATAATGCGCTGTACAGTTCTTAGGTTAGTCATAATTTGTCCCTCTTATTCTGGAACCCTCTACGGGAATACAAGTAGTCTATCCAATCGATGCCGATATGATGACTGCAATAGTTTGAGGGACTTCGTCAATTATTCTGAATGACTATACTGAAAGGATATTTGTCTATAATTAGAATATAGATATGGTCTATTCATGAGGAGGCAGTTTTGGCAGTACAACCTAAACATCAAGACAGACACGGCCGAATCGGTTTTGAAGACGACTTTACCAACGATCAAAGACACCGATTCACAGAAGTCGCTAACGACGCCGTACAACGAAGACAGCGCAAAGAAGATTTGGGCTATGGTTTTGTGCGTTCAGCAAAAGAAGCGGCATTTAAGCCTATTGTGAGACCGAAAACCCCTAAGCAGAATAAAGTTCGTCAAGCTGTATGGCTTATCGTGGTTTGCTTGTTTAGCTTATGGGTTATGTATATGACCAGTGACTAAGCAGAAGAGCGTAGGGCACCTCGGTGCTTTATCTAGGGCTGTATTCCAGCTCAGATATTTCTGCGAAGCGATACTGTGTTTTAAGCCCTAAACCTTCAACTGCTAGCCGTTAGCGATTTTTGGATATTTGAGTCACATTACTGTATTCCGAAAGAGACTCTGTTAACGACGAGAATTGTTTGATAGGTACCTGGGCAGGACTATCATGATAGTAAGCATAACGGTTTTTACCTGAGTGTTTGGCTTGATACATCGCCTTGTCTGCGCAGCGAGTTAATTCTGGTAGTTCGGTCGCATCTTGAGGGTAAAGAGCCACACCGACGCTCAGAGTCAGCTCATTGATCCTTTCTTGGTTTTGATAGTCATTGTCGAACAATTTGCAGATACGTTCGAGAATGTTATCTAGGTCGCTTTGTGACCTTACATCGTAAAGCATGAGTACAAACTCATCTCCGGCAAAACGTGCCACGGAATAATCATGTTTCTGCGTTTTTCTGTCTTTGGTTCGAATATTGTTTTTTAGTCGTTTAGCAAAATGCTGTAACACTCTGTCCCCTACATCATGCCCATAGTTGTCGTTTATTGATTTAAAGTTATCGATATCTAAGAAGACTAACGCCGTTATATGGGTATCCGATGTGACAGAATCTAACTTTTTAGCTGCCCAATGTTCAAAGCTCCAACGGTTGGCTAAGCCAGTTAGTTGATCCATGTAGGCTAGATCTTCTATTCCTTCTTGATACAGGCTCTGGATGTAACTTAAGACTTTTGAATAGTAATAAGACGAGGCATGACAAACGACCGCCATACCCAAAAGACTGAGTAAAAAATTGGAAGGAGATTCAATGGAATGAAGTAAAGGAATACTCGTTGAAAGCAGGATAGTACTTAATAGTAAACAAAATGCTGAGCTCAGGATCAGGCCAATTTTAAACTCGTTGATGAAAATCACCGTAGCGAGCAAGGGGTATAACCATAAAACGGCGTTAGGAATGGCTCCGCTGTAAAGAAACAGAATCACCCCTTGTGTTAGCAGTAATGCACTCAGCATTAAGTCGGTGCCTGTCGGCTTTCTTCCGACCTTAATATAGATGTAGATGCCTAATGTAATAGCAGCAAAAGTGCTGGAAAACGTCGTGAGGAGTATTTCATTTGCTAGGGCATAGGAAACTGCATAGAAAATGAATAATCCACATGCAGTTAATGAGCACAAGCATACGACTTTATGCCTGCGGGTCGCTCTTATATCAGCCATGTCCTCCAAATGTCTTCCAGCCAAATTTATCATTATACTTAGTCGTCCTTGTGAAAGTGCTTTGTATTCGTTCCAGCTCTTTAAGCTTATTTTTGTACGCTAAAGACGCTCTACACTTAAACAACGTACTTTCGGTCTATGCGATTTCTCTGAGCTAATTTCTTTCAATGACTTGCCCAGAATGGTTTAAGTCTAGGATAAATGTAGTTATTTGAATGCATATCACAACCATATTGTTGTGAGAGTGTTCACGGTTTCATATGTATACAACAGTCTGATGCGTAATTTATTTCATATTTAGCGTGTAAATATTGACGCTGGGGAATTCTGAATGGTTTTTAGTAGTTACGGAGAGAACGGCACTATATTGACTAATACGAAGAACCTGAAACAATAACTAAAATTTATAAATAAAGTTGAATTATGAGTATATGTTCTAAGAAGATTTCAGGAAATATTGGGCGTTTGTTACTGACAACGTCTATCTGCTCTGTATTTGTAACTACGACAGCGAGTGCAGAGGACGGACGTTCTGAATTGTCTGCAACACCTATTGTTGGAGGGGTTTTTAGCTCGGGACAAGTACTAAAAAATCACGTGCTATCTTCTTTATCATATTCAACGACGTTAGCGCGAGATGCCGCTGTTTTTACCATTGCAGGCGTTACATTAGATGCCTATATTCTAACTCTTCCCCTAGATGCCAAAACCAAGGCTCGCGTCATTGGTCAGTTATCGAACCCTACTTACGCCATTCCTCTCGGTTACTTTTTATATAGTTATTATGATCGCTATAGCGGGCTTGGTAGTGAAGACGTTTTTAAAGAATACCTAATGACAGTCTACGATGAACAAGTTCTAAAAGGCTTTGAACATAGTCTGTATCAATATGGTGATAAGCCGTTAGAGCAAAGTGCCCCTGATACATCAGAATCAACAGGGCATCATGAAGGTATTGAAATTGATGATCAGTTTATTGCCAATATGGTGATCATTTATGATGCGCTGTTTGAGATTGGCGTTTGGCAGGATATGGAGAACTTACCCGACACCTACTCTTACTTGACAGACAGCGCAGAAGATCTGGCGATAATTAATCAAATACAACCCATCGTCGTAGGGCTTATCAATAAAGCGATAGGTGGAATGGAAGATGGGGATATGAAGGCAGCTTTGACGGTTATAGCAAGTGATGGCTTACCTGAAAATGCCACGAAGTCGAACAATAAAGCGCAGGCGTTAACGATCACATTGATTGATTTTGTACGTATGAATTTATTAAAAGCTTACCGTCAATTTGTATTTAAAGAGGAGCGACAAGTCGCTCTTAACCAGTGGATGCAACAAGCTTTTGATGATGCTCCTGATACATTGATTGAATTTTTACGCTCACAGCAGAACAAAAGGTTTGCTGTACAAGTGACAGTCGATGGCTTACAGCAAGGTCTAATTGAAGGCTTGGTTGATGAGTCATCGCCTTTTATCTCCACAGTATTTAATCAACACCAGCAAAGACACACTTATAAGCCTAAGCAAGAAGCTGTTATTGAACCACAGCACGAACAGCAAGTGCGGTTTATTGAGATATTGGCTGAGCAGACTTATAAAGACCCTCATTATCTACCGTTTTTAAAACGCTTGTATCAAGATCATAAAGACACGATCAGCCGGGTTGGAGTTTCATCTACACCGACGATTAGTGTACGAAATCTGCCGATTATCAAGACGGGCGCTAAAGTTGCTGGAGAGGGAGGAACCGGTATTCCAAACTTCCACTTCATCGACCGTGAGATTGACCGAGCCTATTACTTCTTTGGTAATGATGCTTTACAACTCGATGTATTAATGGCGGATAACCAAGTTCAAACTATGTTTGATCGTTTAGATTATCTTAAAACGCTGAACTGTAATGCTCAATATGATTGGAATGCACATACGACTTACGATGGCTTGGTTAACTTAGGGTTAGGGGAGTCACTACGAGATTACGGTGAAAAACGTTGTATCAAAGAGTTGGAGCAACGAGCGCAAGTAGAGGTCGAGCTTCAACAACAGCGAGCAGACTTAATTACGGATATTGAGTCTTATCAGTTGATCTCTGGTTTTGATTTTTTTACTAAGATCGCGAAGAAAGCACAAGTAGAACAAGCAATCAGCTTGTATGCCGAGCAAGATGGGTTAGGGATGCCAGATTACACCTTGATTTATAACCCATGGCCTGACCATTTTGCTCATTTTACAGGCCCTTTTAGTGACGAAATCTTGATGCCAACTGGCGAACTTAATCGTTTGGACTACTGGCTTACTCAGGTTGATAAGACCTATCGAGATGCGGGGATTTACGATAAAACGCTTTGGGGAATGGCTGGAGATCATGGGTTAGCCCCTGTGTTCTATTCATTGAACCCTGAAAAGGAAGTGTTCGAAAACTTACAGCGTGAAGTCGAATATCCTATTGTTGTGACCAAAATATCATCAGATGAAGGTGAAGGGCCAAAGATCACCAATGCATTGAGTTACCCGAGCTTGAAAGCGGTCGATGTCGTTGTGGCATCCACGGCTGGTGGTAATTTTATGATGGACTTCTTCAACTCAGCGGGTGGTTGGAGCGTTCAACCTGTGTATCAAGAATTGACCAATTGGACACCACTTGCAGCGCCAAGAGGTGAAAAGATCGATGTGATAGATCAGATCGTGACGCGTTTACCTGAATCTTTAGACTATTTGGTGGTAAGAGAAAGTCAGTGTGATTCAAACGAATGCGTTGTGCGCGTGATTGGAAATAGAGACGAGCAAAGAGTCGATGAGTTAATTACACGTAAAGGCGATAGATTGTTTTACGAGTCTGTAGATACGGCTAAAAAGCCAGTGTTGTTGAATGTTCAGCAG
Organism: Vibrio makurazakiensis; assembly: GCF_050337375.1. NCBI lineage: Bacteria > Pseudomonadati > Pseudomonadota > Gammaproteobacteria > Vibrionales > Vibrionaceae > Vibrio > Vibrio makurazakiensis. The sequence goes on from NZ_JAKJSW010000102.1 coordinate 5,641, forward strand.
CTTAATCCGTACTTATCGGCACCAACCGAAAAAGCGTTTGAAGATTATTCAAAGTTGGTTGATAAGTGTTTAAACAAATCGAACAAATCTAATGTTGAGTCTTGGTGTGTCAGCGCTGAGTGGAAACAACTGACACAGTTGACCCCTAGGCTTGATTCGGTAAATCAACTGGCTAATCTTTATCTGGAATCGCGAGCGGGAACGGTGAACTTATTCCCTCAAACTGGGATTGGGTTTAACACAAAAGTTCCTGGGCGACATGCAGGGGAAGACTATCTTGAAAAAGACGCGTTTCTCGGTTTTTGGGGAGCACCTATAGGTCATACTCCAACACCACTTCTGATTGAAGCTAACGGTTCTTTAGCGCCAACATTATTTGAATATTTAACGGGTGAAGAAGTTGTTGTTGGCGAAAATGGTTGGGGGTATCCGTCATTGCTGAAGCATTTGGATATCAAGAGCGTACATGCTATTAAGTAAGCTCATATTTTGGAAATCTCAAATATAGTGATAAAGAGGATTCACAATGTTGATTACATTCCGTTGTAAGGCGCATTCAAATGTCACCATGTTTGGTGATATAGGACTTCAACTCATTAAGATGCTTGGGCACAGTGGCACTATTCCTGGTGCGATATCTTCTGAAGATGTTCCAGAAGCATTGAATCGATTACGCGCGGCGATAGCGTTAGAAAAGCAAGCGTTGGTCGAACCTGAAGAGGATGATGACGAAGAAGAGGATGATTACATCGCTGCTCCTGTGAATATCTCAAATAGAGCGTTTCCGTTGGTCGAGCTATTAAATGCGGCGGTCAAAGAGCAATGCGAAGTGATGTGGGACGACTCGACGAATAAGAGTTTGTGATCGAATACCTATGACTAGCTAATGAAAAAGGACACAAATAAGTGTCCTTTTTCTATTTAGAGGCTATAAAAAACAGCGTTATTTTTTACCTGAACGTTGCTGCTCTTTTAATGCCAGTTTCTCTTTTTTACGTTGCTCTATTAGTTGAGCTGCTGCACCACCTACGTGAGTTTCTCCACGTGTATTAGATAGCTGTACTTGCTTCTCACGTTCACGGAAACGGGCTTTTTGTTCTTCGCTATGCTTATCAACACACTTCGGACAGCTTACGCCTTTTTCAAAATGTTCAGATTGTTTGTCTTCATCTGTGATCGGCAGTCGACATGCGTTACAGACATCGTAGCCACTTTTCTCTAGCTGGTGGTTTACCGCAACACGTCCGTCAAACACGTAGCAGTCGCCTTCCCACATGCTCTCTTCTTCTGGCACTTCTTCCAAGTACTTAAGAATGCCGCCTTCTAGATGGTAAACTTCATCGAACCCTTGTTCTTTCATGTAAGCTGTTGATTTTTCACAACGAATGCCACCAGTACAGAACATAGCGACTTTTTTGTGTTTCTTAGGGTCTAAGTTCTCTTCTACGTACTGTGGAAACTCACGGAACGTTTCAGTATTCGGGTTTACCGCATTTTTGAAAGTGCCAATATCAACTTCGTAGTCGTTACGTGTATCGACCAGTAGTACTTCTGGGTCTGAAATCAATGCGTTCCATTCGTCAGGTTTAACATACGTACCAACGACATGACGCGGGTCGATGCCTTCAACACCCATGGTGACGATTTCTTTTTTCAGTTTTACTTTAGTGCGATTGAACGGCTGTTCTGAGTTGAATGATTCCTTGTAAACCACATCGGCTAGGCGAGGGTCTTGCTTGAACCATTCCAGTAAAGCATCGATAGAGTCACGCTTACCTGCAACTGTACCGTTGATACCTTCACTTGCCAGTAGCAAAGTACCGCGAATATTGTTGGCTTCTAACAGGTCAGTTAACGGTTGGCGGATTTCTTGATAATCATTAAGTGCGACGAATTTATACAGAGCACATACAACATATTGAGACATGGTTTTTCCTTCTGCGAGCTGGAACGTAAATCCAGAGCGATGCCTTCGTCTATTGCTTTTGTTATGGCGATGACGATTTGGGCTATTAAAATCAAGCGCAGTATAACTAAGGTGGTTAGGGACAAAAACCAACCAAAACTAAGGATATATAACAGTATAAATAATATGGATTTCCTGCGAGAGGTCAGCTCTACGTATGGGATAGGCTGCAATATGTGATGATAAACGAAATGATGTGTAGCTATTAATTTGAATTTATAGGGTTTGATGTAAAGCGGCTCATTATAGTTCGATTTAGTATAGCGACAGCGAGGCGCTTGATTTATGATTGTGAAAATTTAGTTCAGTTGCTTCATATAAGGACACGCGATGTATCTTGTTTTGTATTGCCATAATATTGGTATGACGGATTTTTCTGTTTTGGAAACGGAGGATCTAAATATCGAAGAAGGTTATGTCGTTCGAGGTAAGTGGAAAAATGAACAAGCGTTTAAAGACTATTTAAAGAAAGAGTATGGTGAGATGCACGGCATTCAGGTTATTGATCTGATTGCTAAAGGAGTCGAAGCTGAAAGCTACTCACAGGACGATTTAGTAGAGCTATCAACGTTGTGATATTTAACTAAATCGCAGAATTAATAGAAAAAATAGCGACCACTGAGAGTCGCTATTTTTGTTTTAGGTCGATTGTTAATTCGTCACTTCGTCAACTAAGTACAAAATTGATTGGTAAGGGATACCACTGTGGTGCGATAAACCTATTTCGCAGGTTCTGCTGTTGCTAAAGCCTCGCTGACAATCACTTGGTACTTGCTCTTTTAATGGGTGGACTGCCGCTGCGTTGAGTTCCGGTGTAGTAAACCCTTTATCACCCGCCCAACCACAACATTGAATATGTTCTGGAGCGATGACCTGTTCCGTACAAGCTTTAGCAATGTTTAGCATGGTGTTTTCAAGCCCCATTCTCCGTGAGCTGCATGTAATGTGTAACATCACGGTCTCTTGAATAGGCTTAATAGTTAAATGCTCAAGTAAATATTGTTCTACAAACCCAGTGGGCTCCATGACCTTTAATGGCTTTGTAAATTGCTCAATGCTGCGCTTAGCGCAGGGACTCGTATCCATAAGAATAGGGTACTCGCCTTGTCGACTAGCTTGCCATAACACCGCTTCTAGTTGTTGAGTTTTAGATTGTGCAAGGTCGGTCATTCCTTTACTGTCATAAGGCATACCGCAACATTGGTCATCCAAACTTTTAGGTAAAATGACCTCGAATCCTGCTTTTTCTAATAAAGACATAGTGACTTCAGTTAACGGGCGTTGGTCACTTGCATCACTTTGCTGTCCCATAGTTCGACTCGCACACGAAGGCTGGTACACGACTTTCTTATGGTTATTTGGTTCTTCTGAGGAAGAACTTAGTGGGTGACTGTTTGATTGAGGCATTTCAGGCAGCCACACTGGTGTTGCACCTTTGGTCATCGCGCGTAGGCCGTTCGTTAATTTGCCTACGGTATTGGCGCCGAGCACCTTGCTTGCTAGCTGATTGGTCTTGAGACCAGCTTTAGTCAGTTTGGTGGTGGTCGAGAAGTGGTCAGCTGTCCATTTTGCTATTGGGGTGAATTTTTCATATTTGGCAATACGAAGCTTCTTCACGAGATCGCCAGTGTTGATTCCGACCGGACAACGCTCCGCACACAACCCAGTAGCAGCACAGGTATCAATACCTTGGTATTCAAATATCTTCTCTAATTCACTTGCTTCTATCTCTTCACCCGCAGCACGACGGCGTTGTAGCTCGCGATACAGAACAATACGTTGGCGTGGAGATAAGGTTAAGGTTCGAGATGGACAAACAGGTTCGCAGAAGCCGCATTCAATGCATCGGTCAACAAGTTCATCTGCCGCGGGCATAGGTTTCAGGTTGGTGATGTGTGAGTTTGGATCATCGTTAATAATAACGCCTGGGTTCAGCAAGTTTTCTGGGTCAAACAGAGTTTTGATTTGTTGCATGAGAGCGTAACCATCTTTGCCCCATTCAAGCTCGACATAAGGAGCCATGTTACGGCCTGTACCATGTTCTGCCTTTAGCGAACCTTGGTATTTTACCGCGACAAGTTCAGCCACGTCGTCCATGAACCCACCGTAGCGGTCGATTTCCTTTTGGCTGTCGAACCCTTGAGTGAATACAAAGTGCAGGTTGCCTTCTAACGCATGACCAAAAATGATGGCTTCGCTGTAGTTGTACTTATCGAAGAGTTCTTGAAGTTCTCTAATACCATTGGCGAGGTTTTCGACCGGAAAAGCTACATCTTCAATGATGACTGTAGTTCCGACTTCTCGCACGGCTCCTACGGCTGGGAACATACCTTTTCGAATACCCCATAGGGTTGCTACGGTATGAGTATCGGATGTGAAAGGAACAGATTCTAAAATAGTGTAATCGACAAGAGCATCCATTATAGATTTACATTGTAAATCTAAGTCTTGCTGGGAGCTTGCGTGTGATTCTACTAAAATAGCAGCAGCTTCCAGGTTTAGGCTCGGCATGAATGCTGGCATCCCTGCGTTGTCAGCAACAGAACGAAGTGCTCGACCGTCCATTAACTCGACGGCAGCAACTGGAGTGTGGGAAAGCGTGGTTACGGCTTGGCTTGCTTGTTCGATATCGGAAAACACTAGCAGAGTGGAAGCTTTGTTTGGGTGTTCTATCACGGTGTTATAAGTGATCTCTGCAATAAAGCCTAAAGTCCCTTCTGAACCTATCATTAAATGCTGGATTACATCGATAGGGTCTTGGTAGTCAACGAGTGCGTTAAGTGCATAGCCCGTGGTGTTTTTTAGGCGGTATTTATGGTGAATGCGWTCTGTGAGTTCCTGGTTATCAGCGGTTTGCTGGCAGAGTGTTTTGATGCCTGAATATAGCGTGGAATGAGTTTGCTTGAATTGCTCAATGCTGTCGTGATTGGCTGTGTCTAATATGCTGCCATCACTTAACACTATTTTCATACTTTCGACGGTTCGATAAGAGTTTTGTGCTGTTCCGCAACACATGCCACTAGCATTGTTAGCTGCGATTCCGCCAATTTTACATGTGTTAATAGAAGCTGGATCTGGGCCAATTTTTCGTTGGAATGGTGCTAGGTACTTATTGGCATCAGCTCCAATTACACCTGGCTGCAATATGATTTTATGACCGTTGTCGACAATTTCATGACCACGCCAGTCATCGGTCAAAGTGATCAAAACTGAATCGGAAACGGCTTGTCCAGAAAGGCTAGTGCCAGCGGCTCTAAAAGTAAAATGTATGTTTAGTTCGCGACAAGCTTGTATCGTAAAAACGACTTCATCTAGGCTTTTCAAGCGCAGAACCATTTGCGGTACTAAGCGATAAAAGCTGGCGTCGGTACCATAAGCTAACCTTTTTGCAGGTTGAGTGATGATACGCTTCGGGTCGATTCTGCTTGTGAGTTTTGATTCCAGAGCCTGATATCTGTCTTGCTTATTAGGGTTTGGCTGATGTGATTCACTTGATATCGTTTGGGTCATCTCTGCTTCCTTGTGCTTATGCACTGGTATTGTTTTTTCTTTTTAGTTCCAGTGCTTTAACGGTGTCACAACCGCTGGAGAAATGTTGTGACACCGATTCGAATTCGATTTAAGYAGACTAAAGGCTTATACCAATCACCTTTGCCTAATTTACGATTTTGCTTAACTCAGCCCAACCAGTGAGTCGCGAGACAGGTCTTGAATTGTTTTTGCGCCAGTTAGTGTCATGGCAACGCGCATTTCTTTGTCATATAAATCGAGCAGATTTTCGACGCCTTTTTGACCCTGGGCTGCGAGAGCGTATACGAATGAGCGGCCTAGCAGGGTGCAGTCTGCTCCCATCGCCATCATGCGTACAACATCGAGTCCTGTTCGAATACCAGAATCCACCAGTATTTTTGTCTCTCCTTTCACCGAATCAGCAATGGCAGGCAGTGCTTTAGCACTAGAAAGGACACCATCAAGTTGGCGACCACCGTGGTTGGAAACGACAATGCCGTCTGCCCCAAACCTTACGGCATCTTTGGCGTCTTCTTCGTCTAAAATGCCTTTTATGACCATTGGGCCATCCCAAAAATCTCTAATCCACTCTAAGTCTTTCCATGAGATTGAAGGGTCAAAGTTATCTCCTAGCCATCCGATGTAGTCTTCTAGTTTTGTCGGTGAGCCTCGATAGGTAGAGATATTACCGAGGTCATGAGGTTTACCTAGCAGCCCCACATCAACAGCCCAACTTGGGTGTCGCATCGACTGAAATACTCGACGCATTGCTGCATTTGGGCCACTCATTCCTGAGTGCATGTCACGATAGCGAGCTCCCGGAACGGGCATATCAACCGTGAAGACAAGTGTTGTCACACCGGCAGTTTTCGCACGCTCCAGTACATTTTTCATGAACCCACGAYCTTTTAGAACGTAGAGCTGAAACCACATTGGTCTTTCTATCGCAGGTGCTACTTCTTCTATTGGGCAAACTGATACCGTCGACATGGTAAAAGGGATCCCTTTGTTAGCTGCCGCTTTTGCTGCTTGAACTTCGCCACGTCTCGCGTACATTCCTGTTAAACCTACAGGGGCCAAAGCGATAGGCATTGCTAACTTTTCACCAAACAGTTCAGTTTCGAGGTTGAGTTCAGACATGTCATTTAGGACACGTTGTTTTAGAGCAATTTCCGCCAGGTCTTCCGTATTACGTCGCAACGTATGTTCACCGTAGGAACCGCCATCAATGTAGTGAAAAAGAAAAGGAGGCAGCTTCGATTTTGCTGCTGCGCGATAATCGGTAGAGGCGGAAATAATCATAATGTCAGTCCTAAAATGGGTCACTTACCTGCTCGATATTCTGGTGCTACTTCTATTACGCAATCCAGATTCGAAAAATAAAGTGGCGTTAATACCCGTAAGTTGCATCAATAAACGAACCATTCATGGGGAGACGTTGAAGATGACGTCTGTTTGAATATGTTCAGCTACTTTAGCGAGGTGTCGGGGAATAGGTATCAACGCCAAGTTCTGTCTACTTGTCTGAATTAACGCATTAGTGCGTCAGTTACATTAAACCCGTAGATGACGACAAGCCCGATAATGCCGGTCATTACAAGATAGTAGAATGTAGGGATCACTGTTTTACGTAGGGTTGCACCTTCTCTGCCAAGTAAACCTACCGTCGCAGAAGCGGCAACAACATTGTGAATTGCGATCATGTTACCTGCAGCAGCACCTACAGCCTGTAATGCTACGACTACCGCGCTTGAAATCGTTAATGTTTGGGCGACTTCGAATTGGAATTGGCTAAACATCATATTAGAAACAGTGTTAGAACCTGCAATGAAGGCTCCTAAAGCGCCCACGGTTGCACTTAACGCAGGAAACGCACCGCCAACTAAATCGGCCGCAAAGTTTGCTGTGGTTACAGGCATACTTGCTAGGTCGGCACCATTCACACCAGAGTTAATAAAAATGCGCACCATAGGGATAGTGAACACGAGCACAAAGCCTGCACCAATTAAGGTTTTGCTTGATTCGCCCAATGCTTTTGTCAGAGGTGTGACACTACGAGATTGAAGAATAACGGCAATGAGAGCAACAAACACCAAGATGCCACCTGGAAGATAAAGAGGCTGAATGGCAGTGCTAACGCCCGTTTCGCCAAGGATGTTGGAAAAAGATAGACTTACGCTTTTAAGTAGTCCTTTAAATTCTGGGCTTACGCGACTTGCGACTAGCGTTACAGCGAGCAAAACATATGGTGTCCAAGCAAGTGCCATACTCATTTTTTTGCCTGAGTTAGATTCGTCTAGGTCGATCTTTAGTGAACCTAACCATTCTGCTGGCCACTTGTCTTCGGCTTCGAAATCCCATTTCGACTTCGGAACTAAGAAACCATTTTTTGCTGCTGTTACGACAATGGCTAGCCCGATTAAGCCACCAATCAATGATGGGAATTCAGCGCCAAGAAATACACCTGTTAATGCGTATGGGACAGTAAAAGCTGCGCCAGCAAATAGAGCGAATGGCAGGATGTCTAAACCCTCAGTCCAGCTTTTGTTTTTTCCGAAAAAGCGAGTCAGCATCATCGCCATCAATACCGGCATCATTAGACCCACACAGGCATGAATCAGAGCAACACTTGAAGTGATCTGTTGTAAGTAAGCATCCCAGGTTGATCCATTAGCGATCAGGGCTTCACCTAGGTTGTGTGTATCTAACCCTTTATTAACACCCACAATGATTGGAGTGCCCACTGCACCAAAAGATACTGGTGTTGATTGGATCATCATGCCCATCAACACTGCTGCGAGTGCAGGGAAGCCTATGGCTACTAGTAAAGGTGCCGCGATAGCAGCAGGAGTACCAAATCCAGAAGCGCCTTCGATGAAAGAGCCAAAACACCATGCAATGATAATCGCTTGTACGCGACGGTCTGATGAAATATCAGTGAACCCGTTACGAATGGTGGTGATAGCTCCGGTGTGTTTTAAAGTGTTTAATAAAAAGATAGCGCCAAACACGATCCAGAGAACAGACACTGTAATTCCAAAGCCTTGGAAAATAGATGCGAGTACACGTGTACCAGACATATCCCAAGCGGTAAGTGCAATGGCGACCGTCAGTGCAAAGGCAACAGGCATGGCTTTTTTAGCTGGCCAGTTCAAGCCAACTAAAAGGATGGCTGCGATAACTATCGGCGAAAAGGCCAATAGTGCTAGTAGAGTTTCACTCATGGGTACTTCCTCGTACTTTAGTTCAAACATTCTTGTTTGAAGTGAACAACACGTTATTAGTTTTTGTTGTTGTAATAGCTGTAGTTGTAATGGTTTTGTTAATTTGGCGTGAATTTACCCCTTTCTTTTTTATTGATATAGGGAAATAATGAAAATAATTAATTCCAAAATTGACATAATAAGATGCGTGCAGACGATTTAATCCTGTTTTCACAGGTCGTAGAATTGGGAACGTTCAGCAAAGTGGCTGAGCAAAATAACCTTACAAATTCGGTAGTTAGCAAAAGGATTGCGAGGCTAGAAGAAGAGATTGGTGCCCAGTTATTATATCGAACGACGCGTAAATTAACGCTCACCGAGGCTGGTAAAGCGATCTTACACAGCGCCAAAAATGTGAAGCTGGCAGCTCAAGAGGCTATGGACGCTGTTTCAGGCTTTGGTGAGAATGTCAGTGGCCACATCAAAATGTCAGTGCCGACTATCTCGGGCGATTTGATCCTTGCAGACGCAGTGGCTGAGTTTTGTAATATGCACCCAGGTTTAACGGTCGATATGTCACTTGATAATCGCTTTGTGGATTTAGTCGAAGATGGTTTTGATTTAGTGATACGAACGGGTTACTTAGAAGATTCGAGCCTGATAGCTCGTCATATATTAGATTCTCAATGGGTTGTCTGTGCTTCGCCTTCCTACATCGCGAAGAATGGTAAGCCTTTACAGCCTAAAGACCTTATTGCTCATAATTGCTTGCAGTATGCTTATCAGACAACAGGAGCAAGTGAGTGGCAGTTCATCGAAGCGGGGCAGAGTGGCAAACGAGGCGGTGACTATATTGTGCGTGTATCGGGGACATTTTCTACCGACAATGCAACAGCGCTGCGTAAAGCTGCCCTTGGTGGGCATGGTGTGGCGTATGTGCCTAGATGTCTGGTGTATCACGACATTCGTAATGGGCAGTTAGTTGATATTTTTCCAGATTTAGTGGGGAAAAAGTTGGGGATCTACGCGGTGTACCCGTTTACACGTCAGCCACCGAATAAGATTAAGTTATTGATTGAGCACATCAGAACTCGATAC
>NZ_JAKJSW010000103.1:0-15384 GCF_050337375.1 Vibrio makurazakiensis
TCCCAAAAGAGTTCCAAAGTGTATACATTTTGGAACTCTTTTGGGACGCACAAAAATACGATGCCGCCGAATATAGTCTCAATGCGACGTCTTTGTATTTTACGTGCTTAGCTAATGGTAATAGCCGTTTTTATCGCAGCGAAGATTTCTTAGAAATCGTTGAAGAAGCTGGTTTTACCGTTGTAACTCGAACAGATAACATAGGCTTGGGTCATACGTTACTAGAGTTAACGGTCGAATAATTAAAACAATAGATGAATGGCAGTACTAAAGTCATGAGAAGAATAGCAACACAAGTAGCGATTATCGGTGCTGGGCCATCAGGCTCAATTGCAGCCGCACTTTTACATGCACAGGGTATCGACGTAAAAGTGATCGAGAAAAGCGTATTCCCTCGCTTTTCTATTGGTGAAAGCTTATTACCTGCTTGTATGGAAGTAATTGAAAAGGCGGGGATGACTCAAGCTGTTATCAAGGCTGGCTTTCAATTTAAAGATGGTGCAGCTTTTCGCAAAGGCGCTCACTACACAACGTTTGATTTCCAAGACAAGTATTCCTCTGGGCCTGGTACCACATACCAAGTTCAACGAGGTGCTTTTGATCATGTGCTTGCTAATGAAGCGAGTAAGCAAGGGGTTGAAATTAGTTATCAGCATCAATTGCTTGATATCAAACTGACGGACTCACATTCGCTTTTACGTGTAGAGGAAGAAAGCGGTGATGAGTACGAAATTGAAGCAGAATACGTACTTGATGCTAGTGGGTTTGCTCGAGTACTACCTAAGATGCTTGATTTAGAAGAGCCATCTTGTCTGCCTCCTCGTAAAGCGATATTTACTCACATCACCGATAATATTGAAAATCTTGATTCAGCCATTTCGTACGATCGAGATAAAATCCTTATCTCCGTTCACCCTACAAATCCCGATGTTTGGTTTTGGCTGATCCCTTTTAGTAATGGGACAGCTTCGTTTGGTGTGGTAGGTGAGCCTGATTTTTTTGAAGGTTACTCAAGCGATAACCGTGAGGCTTTGATACAGATAGCTTCAGAAGAGCTAACTTTAGCAAAGCTATTGAGCCAGGCTGAGTATAATAATCAAGTCGGTGAAATTGGTGGTTACTCGGCGAATGTAAAACACTTGGCAACAGAGCGTTATGCTCTGCTTGGTAATGCGGGTGAATTTCTAGATCCTGTATTTTCTTCTGGAGTCACGATTGCCATGAAGTCGGCTGAATTCGCTGTTGATTGCGTGATAAAGCAATTGTCGGGGAATAAAGTTGATTGGCAGAAAGAGTATGCTCAGCCATTAATGGTGGGTGTTGATACTTTCAGAACTTATGTGGAAGGTTGGTATTCTCAAAAGTTACAAGACGTGATTTTTTACGAGAACCCAAATCCTCAAATCAAGCAAATGGTCTGCTCTATWCTGGCGGGCTACGCATGGGATGAAACTAATCCCTATGTGAAAGAGTCTCGACGCCGGTTGGCAACGCTTGCAGAAATATGTAAAGGATAGTTTTAGCTATGTAGAAATAGTCGAGAAATCGGCTATTTCTACATATTTACTCAAACTCTACGTTTTTAATTAAATCGCTATTTCAAATCGATGCTATTCAGTCGGCCCATAAAAATGAGTAACTGGATGTTGTCTTTGTAAGCGTCTAAAAGAGCTCGTTTTGTTTGTGAATATGCGGCGAGTTTGCCATGCTTTTTAATGGAGCATACTTTTGTCCGATACTTATATTTTCCGTCTTCATCAAACACTCGCCATTTTGCAATGTAACATTCGTCACGATGATCGGGATCGGCCAAAGTCGGATTTGGTTTGAAAACAATTTTGGGTTCTAGGCTGTGTGGAAGGCGAGTCATTAAATAGGGCTCCTTTAGCACTCTATTCCAAAACTTCCCCCACATCTCTTTACCTAATTCATTGCGCATTTTGAGCGCTTTTTTAAGAGCGTTTTCTTCACCCATTTTCACAAAACCGACAGAGCGATGTAATACAGTATCGTCGGGTGTGTGAATATGAATCTTGTAGGCGGTTTTGCCTTTAGAAATAAATCGGTGGCCAGTGCTACCGATCAAATTATTTTGGCTCATATGTGATTAACTAATATTTTTGTTAATAATAGACTACGACAAATTGCTAAAAACGGAAAGGTTACTTACTGCTTATCCATCGTTAAGTATAGCGTGAAGTCTCAAATTTTCCTGAGCGGCAGTATCTTGTCTTGTTTAGATGGAAAGTAGATCTCTAAAATCAAAAAGGCCTAGTGACTATGCACTAGGCCTTTCGTTTTTGATGACGATATTAATTTACAGTATTTTGTGCATAACATCACCTATCTGGATACTACCCATTAGACTTGGTTGGTCCGAAACCAGCTCTGCTTCATTCTCGTAGACTCGGGAAACGGTAAGCGTAATGTCACTTTGCGAGACTTTGTTACGTGGTAAACCATTTTGATCAATGAATGAACCCGTGTGCCAAAGTTGAAGTTTATCGCCTTCTTGAACCCCATGCATTCGACCAAGACTCATGGTGATCGTGTTACCGAATATCGCTGATACTTCTGGTAGAGTTATTTTACAAGAAACCTCTGACTCCAAATCTAGCATTATGTTGCGGCTCACTCGTAGCAACATTGTGCCGTACGTTGATGCCCAGAAACGAGCACTACGTGTATCAACTTCACTGGTTCTTGGAAAAGGCCACATGGCGACTTCACGATAAGAACGGTTGTACACCTCATGTCCGGTTTTTCCGTCGTATACTTGCATTTCTAGTGCGAATTGACGGTTGGTGATGTCGTCTCTTAGTGTACGGCTTTCAATTGTTGCAGTAAGATCGGTAATCACACCATCTATGATGTACTGTGCTCCAGTATCTTGAGCAATCATTTTTAACACTTCTGGTTGACGCTTATCTATCTCATAGTCAGTTGTACCGACAGAAACAAAGCTCCGAGACTGTTGAGAAAGTTGGCGGTTTACCACATGGCTAAAATCGTCACCTAACTTATAGACTCTCCCCATTACCGCTTGTTGAGGAGAGGCAATATCAATATTACCCACCAAAAACGTTTTCTTATATTGGTCTACATGGCAACCATTTGCCGAAGGATAGATATCGATCTTCGCTCTGATCATCATATTGCCGTCTCGAGTCTTCTGTTCTTCGATCAATATGTATCGCACTTCATGATTAGTAAATTGATATTCTTTACGCTCTTCTTCAAGTAGGGGAGCGATATTACTTATGCTGCCGATATCTGCGCCAGAAAATTGAACCGCTTTATACAGCGCATCTTCCAAAGCGTGCAGCCTTGCCGCTTTTTCTGAAGAAACAATTGCGGCAACGCCCGTGACCTCATACCAAGACGCACTTGCCTTAGATGGCAAGAGGATGATTAAAGTAGTTGAAACTAATAGAGAAAATATTTTTTTCATTGGTCGTTACCATTTGGGTATAAATATTGCTTATGTTTTGTAAGCTGATTTAGGTGCTGCTGTTTCTTTATGACAGATAATAAATAGCAAAGACCGTTCCAACATTGTAATGCATTGACAAGTTTAATGTAGAGAACAAGTTAGCAACGGGCACTTAATACTATCTGGAGATTAGTACAATGAAAAAATTGTTTATTGCGGTGACGGTGATGTTACTTACATCATGTGCGTATTCACCCATTTATAACGGCAAAACTGAATATGCGGGTAGTCAGTTTATGCTGATGGATAGCCCAAGGCATACAATGGACTTCTTCGTTGAAAGTATGACGGAAGATCTGATGATCTCGAATACGAGTGTGTCAGCGCGTACACCCATTGCTGTGACTTCCTTTGTGGATTTGCAGAATATGGATGCAACCAACTGGTTGGGTAACTCTGTATCTGAAGGTTTTATTCATCAATTCCAACGTCGTGGTTTTAAAGTTGTAGATTTTAAAACAACCGGTTCGATACAAGTGACACATCAAGGTGACTTTGCATTAAGCCGAGACTGGAAAGACCTCGCACAGCAGCAGGATGTGCAATATGTATTAACAGGTACTATGCTGCGTCAAGAAGGTGGTGTTCTAGTCAATGCTCGCGTGGTTGGTATGCAAACACGTATCGTTGTTGCGACGGCACAAGGTTTCTTGCCTGCTGACCGTATTGGTCGCGATTTAGATACCTTGAATAGCATTCGCACACAAGATGGCGTTATTATTCGTTCAGACCCAACCATAACTCAACCTTACACGGTTATTCTTCGTCCTTAGGAGCTCAATATATGAAGAAGGTAATATTTGTTTTAGCGGCCTTGCTTCTTGTCGGATGTCAGCCACTGCAAACAATGAGAGCTGACGACTTTTTAGTAGCGGTTGGTTATGCAAGTATTAGTGAGCAATCTGGGCGCAACGATGAAGAGAAGCGCATTCGTGCAATGCGTGCATCTAAAATTGATGCATACCGCGAGTTAGCCGAGCAAGTCTATGGTATGCGAGTGAGCGGACGTGCTGCGTTAGAAGATCAACGCCTAGGTAAAGAGCTGACGTCTGGTGCGGTTGATGGTGTGATTCGTGGTGCTGAAGTGGTAAGAAGTTATCCAGTTGGCGATAGCTATGTAACTGAGTTGCAGTTAGATATCCAAAAAATGGAAAAACTTCGTAATTACGGTGAAGTTCAGCAAGTACCTGACAAAAGACAGCAAACACTCTTTTAATCGTGAGAATAATCTCCAGATAATGTTTCGATATTAGAACTATTTCTTACGATAGGAATGTTGTTACTTGATGAGTGCAATATTTAGATATTAGAAAACGCCACAGGGCATTGAGACTGTGGCGTTTTTTTGTATCTGAATGAATTATTTAGCGTTCATTGGCAAGCTAGTATGTGGCATTCGAATTAACAGCTGGGGAAGTTATTTTATGAGGATTAAGCTTTAATGTTGGTTCCCAGCGTCGAAACAGTATGAGTTTGACCACCGGCATTGTAGGTCATCCCAATTTTTCCGTGACTTTGCTGCATCAGGTTATTTAGTTTGTTAAAGCTTAATTGAGCGCGATTAAGGGCTTCACCATTAACAAGGTTTGCTTGCTGGCAGTCATGAATGATTGACTGAATCTGAGATACGATTTTTTTTAACTCTGGATCATCAGCGAGTTCACTGACGTTGGAGTGAGAGCCTATACGCTGATCGGTCTGATTAAGTAGATTAATCACTTCCATCTTTTGTTTCGCAAGTTGCTCGATTTCGACAGAATTACGGCTAGTGATGGCTTTTTTTTCAGCATCGAGTAGTTCAGTCAAAGACTGAGCGTTTTGATGTTGGAAATTCACTAGATCAACTAACGCGGCCATAATAAAACCTGTCTACCTATCTTAACTTTACGAATTTAAGCCTAGAGGCCTTTAAGTTCGTCTTCGAACTTAATCATGTTGTCTGCAAGCTTTTCTGGATCAACAGTGTATGACCCATTAGCGATTGCTTCTTTAATCGCAGCGACCTTTAGGCTATCAAAACTTGGTTGTGAAGCCATATCTTGGTGCAATTGGCCAATGGCTTTACTTTGCTGGCTAAGAGACACTGCGTCTTTGTTGGTTGGGGATTTAGCTGCAGTATCTGAACGAGATGCTTGAGTGTTTGAATCGGTACGAGCAGAACTACGACTGGTCGTCGTTAAGTTTTGTCCTGAACGTATGTTGTCAATGCCTGCCATATAAAAGCCTTATCTACAAAAATGGGAACCTGTACAGTCGATATCGACCCGAGGCTCAAATACTTTAATCTTTTTTCAGCTAAAAATTTAATCGAACTGCTCAATAAAAATACCATTCATGGTTCGAACATTCTAGGCTCTATCTCGTTTGAACGCTAGAATACTAGAAGTAGACAGTAACTTCYGAAATTCCTGTTACGATTCCTTCAATTATACGCTTAGACTTGTCATTTTTCACCCTTACCTGATCACCAGCGGCGCCATCAGTCAGTGCTGTACCTTTTGTTGTTATGGTCATCCCGCCTTTTACTGCTTGAATTACCACCTTTTCATTGCGGCAAACGACACATACATCGCCTCTTTCGACGACATCACCAGGGCGAATATTTCGTTTGGCTTTCGAACCTATGACTTGTTCTATACGTGAGAAGCCTTCACGACGAAATCGTTTCAATTCAATCATGGTCATTGCAACGTCATATTGCCCTATGATTTCACCGCGGATTATAGATCGATTAACCGTGACTAAAGGTACAGACATTGAGAGGCGAACGGGTACATAAACACGCCATTCATCCGGAATACATTGAACAAGAACGGTGATACTACTTCTGGTTGCTTTAGTGGTAGAAGCGCTTGTTTCTAAAGGAATAGGGCAATCAGTTGCTTTGATGCGAGAATCGATGTTTGCGGCAGTAATAACGAGCTCACCGCCAAGAGGTTGCTCTACAGTATCCAGTATATGCTGCTCTGCCGCGGCACGGATCACATCCACTTGTTCTGAAGTCGCTGCATCAGCAAAAAAACTAAACAAAATTACTAAAATGCCGATAGACTTAGCAAAAGTTTTATAGAAAGCTCTACACTTAGTTATGGAAAAAGGATGTAGAGTTGAATTATAATACATCATTCTGTTTCTCTGGTGGTTCGTAGCCTGTAGTAGACTAACACTTTTTCTCAGAAAAGTTTGATATGGAGATGAGCTTATGTCGGGTATTCTTGATTCGGTGAATCAGCGTACGCAACTCGTCGGTCAAAACCGATTAGAATTATTAACCTTTCGCCTAATGGGGCGTCAGCGCTACGGCATCAACGTTTTTAAAGTAAAAGAAGTATTACAGTGTCCTAAACTGACACTTATGCCGAATCTACACCGTTTAGTTAAAGGTGTTGCGCACATTCGTGGCCAAACGGTTTCTGTGATCGATTTGAGTTTAGCGGTTGGTGGACGTCCTACAACGGATATTGATAAGTGTTTTGTTGTTATTGCTGAGTTTAACCGAACGATACAAGCTTTCTTGGTGAGTTCAGTTGACCGTATTGTGAACATGCACTGGGAAGCTATTCTTCCGCCACCTGATGGTTCTGGTAAAGAAAACTACCTAACCGCAGTGACTAACATCGACAACGAGCTTGTAGAAATACTCGACGTAGAAAAGATATTGGCAGAAATCTCTCCAGTTGATGAAACCATGGATGCATCTATCGGTGAGTCAATCGCGCAAGTGGAAGCAGAAAAAGAAATCGTTCGCCGCATTTTAATCGCAGATGATTCGRCGGTTGCACGTAAACAAGTTCAGCGTGCAATTGAATCGATTGGTTTTGAAGTTGTTTCCGCGAAAGACGGCAAAGAAGCGTACGAAAAGCTGGTGGAGATGGCAGGAGAAGGTAGCATCTATGACCAAATTTCTTTGGTTATTTCAGATATCGAAATGCCTGAGATGGATGGCTATACTCTAACTGCAGAAATCAGACGCCATGCAGAACTTAAAGATTTGTACGTAATTTTACACTCGTCACTCAGTGGTGTATTTAACCAAGCAATGGTTGAGCGTGTAGGGGCTAACTCCTTTATCGCGAAATTCAATCCAGACGAGCTTGGTGCAGCAGTTAAAGCTGCGTTAACCTAACTAAAAGAGACATTAATGACTGCTATAACAATAAGTGATCAAGAGTATCGCGATTTCAGCCGTTTCTTAGAATCTCAGTGTGGCATTGTATTGGGTGATAGTAAGCAATACCTAGTGCGTAGCCGCTTAAGCCCTTTGGTAACGAAGTTTAATCTAGCTTCTTTATCTGATCTGCTAAGAGATGTGGTAACAGGAAGAAACCGCGAGTTGCGAGTTGCAGCTGTAGACGCAATGACGACAAACGAGACACTWTGGTTCCGAGATACTTACCCGTTTGCAGTGCTTGCAGATAAGCTATTACCGGAAATAGCGGCAAATAAGCGCCCAATTAAAATTTGGTCGGCAGCGAGTTCATCTGGTCAAGAACCTTACTCGATGGCGATGACAGTTCTAGAAACTCAGTCTCGCAAACCTGGCATGTTATCGAATGTGTCTATTACCGCTACGGATATTTCAGCGAGTATGCTGGATATGTGTCGAGCTGGTGTATACGACAACCTTGCATTGGGTCGTGGACTTTCTCCTGAACGTCGTCGCACTTTCTTTGAAGACGCTGGTGATGGTCGCATGCAGGTCAAAACTAATGTGAAGCGCATGGTTAACTTTAGGCCTCAAAACCTGATGGACAGTTACGCGCTACTCGGCAAGTTCGATATCATTTTTTGCCGTAACGTATTGATTTACTTTTCACCTGATATGAAATCTAAAGTACTTAATCAAATGGCAAACAGTTTGAACCCTGGCGGTTACTTATTGCTGGGTGCTTCAGAGTCTTTAACTGGGCTTACTGACCGATTTGAAATGGTGCGCTGTAATCCAGGCATTATTTATAAGCTAAAATAGCATGTAGATTAAAAGACGAAACCCAGCCTTGTGCTGGGTTTTCTTTTTTGTGCATWTCGATATATCTTTAAGCAAGAGTGACATTCCAATCTACTCTAACTTTTGGCTTGTATATTGCAGGTCATAATTAATGAAATTGAAGCAATTATTGAATATCGGTTGATGTATTGAAAGTTGGTATGAAGATTGCTTTGTTTATTTTACGAAAGTCAGTTCTTGAGTTGAGGTTTACATGGCTATTTCTTTTGACAGTGCATTAGGCATTCACCAACACACAGTTGGTGTACGTGAGCGCAACGCTGAGGTGATATCTACCAATATCGCGCAAGCCAACACGCCAGGCTATAAGTCAAAGGGAATGGACTTCCAGAAATCACTGCAAGCGGCAAGTTCGGGGGCAAGCATTGGTCTTAGTCGTACCGACGGTCGGCATATTTCTGCCTCTACGAATGTGACAGGGGAAAGCATGTATCGTATCCCTACACAACCTGATACTGGAGATGGCAATACGGTGGATTTGGATTTGGAAAGAAACTTATTCATGCAAAACCAAATTAGACACCAAGCGTCGCTGGACTTCTTAGGAAGTAAATTTAAGAACTTAACGAAAGCAATTAAAGGGGAATAATTAGATGAGCTTATTTAATGTATTCAATGTGACTGGTTCTGCTATGAGCGCTGAGTCTATTCGTCTAAATACAACCTCTTCAAACCTAGCAAATGCAGACAGCGTAAGTAGCTCAGCTGAAGAGACTTACAAAGCCCGCCATGCAGTGTTTGGTGCTGAGTTAAACAAAGCGCGTTACAACGGTGACCATACCGTGCCAGTTAAAGTATTAGGGATTGTAGAAAGTGATAAGCCATTGAGCGCTGAATACAACCCTGATCACCCATTAGCAAACGATGAAGGCTACATCTATAAGCCTAACGTCAATGTAATGGAAGAAATGGCAAATATGATTTCTGCATCACGTGCGTATCAAACAAACGTACAAGTGGCAGACTCAAGTAAACAAATGCTGCTGCGTACGCTGCAGATGGGTCAATAGGGATAAGGGGGTAGCATATGGCCGGAATCAATAATGTTGGTCAAAGCGGCTTGTCCTATGTTGATCAGCTTAAGAGTCTACAAGACGGCGCTAAGAAGCCTGATGAAACAACAGGTAAACAAGATCTTAAACAAGAAGACTTTTTATCGTTGTTAACTAAGCAATTAGCTCAGCAAGACCCTTTTAAGCCGGTTAGCAACGACCAAATGATTGCGCAAATGGCTTCATTTGCGACTGTAGATGGCATCGGAAAAATGAATACACAGTTTGAAAGCTTGAATTCATCGATGACATCTAACCAAGCATTACAGGCCTCTTCGTTAGTTGGTCGTGATGTGTTGGTTCCTGGAGCTGCAGGTATCAAGCAAGCAGACGCTGGAATGGCGGCAATGGTCAAGCTTCCTCAATCATTGGATAACTTAATTGTCCGCGTTGAGAATGAAGCTGGTCAATTAGTTCGAACTTTAGATGTTGGCGCTAAAGCTGCTGGTGATACCCGTGTTGAATGGGACGGAAAAGATGAAAACGGTAATCCATTGCCGGCTGGCAAATACAACGTGAAAGCGGCGGGTTTGTTGGATGGAGAGAGTGCAGAGTTCCCAGTTTCGACTTACGCGAACGTGAACAGTGTGCTTCTTGGTAAAGGTGATGGCAACGTACTGCTCAATCTAGCTGGTTTTACATCGCCAGTTCGACTTGCTGAAGTACTGGAAGTTGGCAAGGCGTAGCTCTCTATTGAGTCGTTACACTAGCTAGATTAGGAGAATTTTGGAATGTCTTATGTATCTTTAAGCGGTTTATCCGCAGCTCAGTTAGATCTGAACACAACCAGTAATAACATTGCGAACGCGAACACATATGGCTTTAAAGAGTCTCGTGCCGAGTTTGGTGATGTTTATTCTAACTCTTTATTTACTAACGCGAAAACCACTGCTGGTGGCGGTGCACAAGCAAGTAAAGTTGCTCAACAATTCCACGAAGGTTCGAGTATTTATACGAACAACCCGATGGATTTACGTGTGAGTGGTACAGGCTTCTTTGCTGTATCTAAAGACCGAATGGTTCCTGAGATCAATGAGTTAACTCGTAATGGTGCATTCCACCTGAACAAAGATAACTACATGGTTACTAGTAATGATGAGTTTCTTTTGGGCTACGATGTCGATCCTGAAAGTGGTGAAGTTCTGTCTTACGCTCCTAAGCCATTAGATATTCCAGCTGAGTTTGGTAAGCCAAAACCAACAGAAAACATTGATGTAGGCGTTAACTTACCGGCTAACGGTGACCTTAAAGACCCTGCTTTGTTCAACTTTGATGATTCGGATACTTATAATCGAGCGACTTCTTCGACGGTTTACGATTCTATGGGTCAGTCTTACAAGTTAACAACGTATTACCTGAAAGATTCAACACAGCCAAATACGTGGCAAACGTACTACACCATGACTGATGATACAGGTGAGAAACCTCTAAACATCACCGGTGGTGACGCGACGAATGCGACAGGCCATGTTGGACATACGATGAAGTTCAATAATGACGGTACTCTTGCTAGTTTAAACAATGGTCAACCTATTGTTTCAGACCCGTTAGGCGCTGGTACACCGCCAATTAATCTTAACGGTGCAGATGTAACGCAAACGCTGAACTTTAAACTTGATTCTTCGACTCAATTTGCGGCCCCGTTTGAATTAACTAAATTCGACGAAGATGGCGCAACGGTTGGCTTCCTAACTAAAATCGACTTTGACGAATACGGTAGCGTATTAGGCACATACTCAAATGGTGAAAATGTCACTTTGGGTCGTGTAGGTCTGGTACGTGTTCCAAATGAGCAAGGCTTAGATAAGAAAGGTGGAACTCAGTGGGATTCTACCAATGACTCTGGCGATAAGATCTGGGGTGAATCGAATAAAGGTTCTTTTGGTAGTATCAACAATGGCTCGTTGGAGCAAGCAAACATTGATATGACCCAAGAGTTGGTTGACTTGATTTCTGCCCAACGTAACTTCCAAGCGAACTCTCGTTCTTTAGAAGTACACAACCAGTTACAACAAAATATTCTTCAGATTCGTTAATAGCGGCCTGAAACAAAGAACTTGCTGTACCGTTTATTACCTTATTAGGGGAATAAACGGTACCAGTTTTTCGATTATAACGATGCTGAATGGTTTTGCCGCTCTGGCTTGCCACATTGAATTGCCGCAAAGGCAATGTTGATTATATTTTCTCCTCTAAACTCCACGATCTAAAGTTTAATTTCCCCAACCTTTTGATAATTAACGCATTTTAAATTATGGCACACCAATTGCTTTAATGTACTTCAGAAGATGTTTTTTTGGAGCAAATTATGGATCGTGCACTGTTTCTTGCCATGAGTGGCGCAAAGCAAAATATGCAAGCTTTGCAGCTACGTGCAAACAACCTAGCTAACGTAAGTACTACAGGTTTCCGTGCCGATTTAGCACAAGCACGTTCGATGCAAGCGTATGGTGAAGGCATGCCAACACGCGTATTCAGCATGACAGAACGCCCTGGCCATAATTTCTCTCAAGGTAGTGTTGTAACCACAGGTCGAGACCTAGATGTCACTGTTGAAGGTGACGGCTGGATTTCTGTTATGGATAAAACTGGCCAAGAAGGTCTTACTCGTAACGGTAACCTGAAAATTGACCAAAATGGCCTATTAAGCAATGGCAGTGGTCATTTAGTCCTTGGTGATAACGGTGCTCCAATCACATTACCAATCCCTGTGAGTAAAGTAGAAATCGGTAACGACGGTACTATTTCTGTGTTACCGCAAGGTGCTCCAGCGGAAGAACTTGAGATTGCAGGTCGAATCAAACTCGTTCGCCCAGACAATCAAACATTATTTAAAGATACGAATGGTTTATTCCGTTCAAAAGATCCAGAACAGGCATACGAAGCAGATGCTGCCGTTAAGCTTTTAACTGGCGCAATCGAAGGCAGTAACGTTAATGCCGTAGGTGAAATGACCAGCCTGATTGACTTACAACGTCAATTTGAAATGCAGGTCAAGATGATGAAAACAGCAGAAGATCTTGATAAAGCTTCTGATTCACTGCTTCGTATGAGCTAACGATTTTTTAAGGGGATTGCTATGCATCCAGCATTATGGGTAAGTAAAACTGGTTTAGATGCCCAACAAACCAACATATCGACGATTTCAAATAACCTTGCCAACGCCTCAACCATTGGTTTTAAAAAGAGCCGTGCAGTATTTGAAGATTTGTTTTATCAAAATATTAACCAGCCTGGAGGCCAGTCATCTCAGAATACTGAGCTTCCTAGTGGTTTGATGTTAGGTGCAGGTTCTAAAGTTGTAGCAAGCCAAAAAGTTCACACACATGGTAATGCTCAAACTACGACTAACAGCCTAGATATGATGGTGGAAGGCGATGGCTTTTTCCAAATAGAAATGCCAGATGGCAACATTGGTTACAGTCGTAACGGCCAATTCACTTTGAATGGTGACGGCCAAATCGTAACGTCTGGACAAGGCTACCGCTTGGAACCTGAAATTGTGATTCCGGATGACTCTGTGTCCGTCACTGTTGGTAATGACGGTGAAGTGTCGGTTCGTATGCGTGGTGAACAAAACAGTGTTGTAGTGGGTCAAATCACGATTACTGACTTTGTGAACCCAGGTGGCTTAGAGCCTATTGGTCAGAACTTGTACCTACCGACTGGCGCAAGTGGTGACCCACAAGAAGGTGTTCCGGGGATCGATGGTTTAGGTAGTATCCGCCAGTCCATGTTGGAAACCTCTAACGTTAACGTAACAGAAGAGTTGGTGAACATGATCGAAGCACAGCGTGTTTACGAAATGAACTCTAAAGTTATCTCATCTGTCGATAAGATGATGAGCTTCGTTAACCAACAGCTATAACCCATAGCTTGTCTACTGAGAGAATATGTCAATGAAACGAATATTTTGTTTAGCACTGATTGCTTCGATGACTGGTTGTACAATGCTAGATCCAATCGAAACGCCTGATGTTACCAATGCGACGACGGTTGTCGATGCTGTTGAAGGTGATAAGTCAGCAGAAGAAAGTTCTGGCATTGTGGACACTCTACGTGGGCGAACTGACCCAATTGCTGGTGATCCTGCATGGGCGCCAATTAACCCGATACAGAAACCTGAGCATTATGCAGCTGCAACGGGATCTCTATTCAATGTGAACCACATTGGCAGTATGTACGATGACTCGAAACCACGTGGTATCGGTGACATTATCACTGTTACCCTAGATGAAAGCACGCGTGCGACTAAAAAAGCTAACGCTGACATGTCGAAATCGAACGATGCGTCAATGGAGCCGTTACAAGTTGGTGGTCAAGAGCTGAATATTGATAAATACAATTTCTCTTACGATCTAAGTAACACTAATACGTTTGCTGGTGATGCTTCAGCCAACCAGAGCAACAGCATTAGCGGTTATATTACAGTGGAAGTGATTGAAGTTTTAGCGAATGGAAACTTAGTGGTACGTGGTGAGAAGTGGATGACATTTAACACTGGTGATGAATATATCCGCTTAAGTGGCAGCATTCGCCCTGACGATATTGACTTCGATAACACCATTGCTTCAAACCGTGTATCTAATGCTCGAATCCAATATTCTGGCACCGGCGTACAACAAGATATGCAAGAGCCTGGATTCTTGGCACGATTCTTTAATGTAGCTTTATAGCAATGACGCTAACGTCGATGAATTGACGTTAGCCCTTAAGATTTATACAAGGTCACGACTATGAAAAAGCTAACACTCTTACTACTCGGCATGATATTCCTTGCCACTAGCGCGCACGCTGCTCGTATCAAAGATGTGGCTAAAGTTGCCGGTGTACGTAGTAACCAATTAGTCGGCTACGGTCTTGTAACTGGTTTACCGGGAACGGGTGAAACAACTCCCTTTACCGATCAAAGCTTTAACGCAATGCTACAAAATTTTGGTATTCAGCTCCCACCTGGTACTAAGCCTAAAACAAAAAATGTAGCGGCAGTTATTGTTACTGCTGAAATGCCCKCCTTTTCAAAACAAGGTCAAACTGTTGATGTAACGGTTTCTTCTATTGGTGCTGCCAAAAGCTTACGTGGCGGAACATTACTGCAAACTTTCTTAAAAGGTCTTGATGGGCAAGTTTATGCCGTTGCTCAAGGCAACTTAGTTGTGAGTGGTTTTAGTGCTTCAGGTGCGGATGGTTCAAAAATTGTTGGCAWCAACCCAAATGTTGGCTTGATCTCAAGCGGTGCGACTGTTGAACAAGAAATTCCTTCTCCATTTGGTCGTGGAGATTACATCACGTTTAATCTTATCGAATCGGATTTTACAACGGCCCAGCGATTAGCTGATGCTGTGAATAATTTTCTTGGCCCACAAATGGCATCTGCTGTCGATGCGACATCAGTTCGTATTCGAGCTCCACGTGAAATAAGCCAGCGTGTTGCTTTCTTATCTGCAATCGAAAATGTGGAATTTGATCCTGCTGAAGGTTCAGCAAAAATCATTGTTAACTCACGTACTGGTACCATTGTTGTCGGCAAGCATGTTCGTTTGAAAGCCGCTGCAGTGACACACGGTGGTATGACTGTAGCAATCAAAGAAAACTTGAATGTAAGCCAACCGAATGCATTCGGTGGTGGAGAAACTGTCGTTGTTCCTGATACTGATATTGAAGTGACAGAAGGTGACGGTAAGATGTTTAAGTTTGAACCTGGCCTTACCCTTGATGATCTAGTTCGTGCGGTAAATGAGGTTGGCGCTGCACCTTCTGATCTGATGGCCATTCTTCAAGCCTTAAAACAAGCCGGCGCCATTGAAGGCCAACTGATCATTATTTAGGAG
>NZ_JAKJSW010000026.1:0-43475 GCF_050337375.1 Vibrio makurazakiensis
CTATAATTAACGTGATTCACCGGAGAACCTCATGTCCGATAACAAACGCAGTACGATAGGTAAATTTGCCTTACTGTCTATGACCTTCGCGGCGGTATATAGCTTCAATAACATCATTAATAACAACATCGAAATTGGCCTTTCTTCAGCCCCGATGTTTTTCCTTGCGACCATTTTTTATTTTGTGCCATTTTGCTTAATCGTTGCTGAGTTCGTATCACTCAACAAAAATTCCGAAGCCGGAGTGTACGCTTGGGTGAAAAGCTCTTTAGGAGGCCGCTGGGCTTTCATCTCAGCTTATACCTACTGGTTTGTTAACCTGTTCTTCTTTACTTCTTTGCTTCCTCGGATCATCGCTTACGCGTCTTATGCGTTCTTAGGTTTTGAGTACATATTTACGCCAATGACGACCGCGATATTAAGTACGCTGTTATTTGCCGTTGCTACTTATGTCTCTAACAATGGCGCGAAGTTACTGGGCCCAATAACCTCTATTACATCGTCTTTAATGCTACTGCTGACTATGTCGTACATTCTGCTTTCAGGTGGCGCACTTATCGGTGGTATTGAACCCGCAGACCCAATCACAATTGAAGCAATGACACCAAGCTTTAACTGGGCATTCTTAGGTGTGATCACCTGGATCTTTATGGCTGCAGGCGGCGCAGAGTCAGTCGCGGTATACGTAAACGACATCAAAGGTGGTCACAAGTCTTTCGTTAAAGTTATCATCATCGCGGGTATCTTTATTGGTGCGCTTTACTCAGTTGGTTCAATCCTAGCGAACGTATTTGTTACTCGCGAAGAATTGAAATTTWCTGGTGGTTCAGTACAAGTATTTGAAGGGCTAGCGAGACACTTTGGTCTTTCAGAGATCCTAATGAATCGCTTTGTGGGCGTGGTTTCATTCACTGCAATGCTAGGTTCACTACTGATGTGGACGGCAACACCGGTTAAGATTTTCTTCTCTGAGATCCCAAAAGGTATTTTCGGAGAGAAAACGGTGGCACTCAATAAGCAAGGTGTACCAGAACGTGCAGCATGGATTCAGTTCTTAATTGTGATTCCACTAATGTTCATCCCAACACTAGCGTCCGATACTGTTCAAGACCTCATGAGTACTATTATCAACATGACGGCTGCGGCATCTATGCTGCCACCATTGTTCATCATGATTGCGTACCTTAATTTACGCTTGAAGCTTGATCACTTACCTCGTGATTTCAGAATGGGTTCACGCATGACTGGCATTACCGTGGTATCGATTCTTATCGGTATCTTCACTGTTGGTTTCTTTGCATCAACGTTCCCTACCGGTGCTGACATCATGACCATCATCTTCTACAACGTGGGTGGCATTGTGATTTTCCTTGGCTACGCATGGTGGAAATACAGCAAATATGAAAAAGGCTTATCAGTAGAAGAGCGAGCTGAAGAAGCGAAGACCGCAAACGCGTAACGTTCGCTACACCGCTTGATGAGTATTAGCTTTACCGCTGAGAAAATGAGTTGATATCAGGCACTGGCTTCGGCAAGTGCCTTTTTATTGGACTACAGATTTCCAAATTCTTTCGATGAGTTATCCGTTTACCTTACCCAATAAACCACCTAAATCAGCAAACACTCTCCCTTTTAAATACCAATAAATAGCTTTAGTTTCTGATGAATAATTCATCAATGATATACCTAATATCACATTCAGTTAACGCTGTATTCAACCCCACATAACAAGGTAAAGTTTTACTAAAAGCAGATCACACTTTCATTTTAATTTTATTTAATCTTTATGGGTTTTCCTTATTATCAAGCTGTACTCGTGAGTAACCCGACCAATACGCCTATAGAGCACCCCCATATTAGAAGTCAGGAATACTTGCGTATATTCATTTGTTATCCATATTGAAGAGAATAAAATGAAACGTAGTTTTACTAAAACCACTCTTATCGCTAGCTGCATTCTTACCGCTCTTTCTGTTAATGCTACAGAAACTGAAGCAAACCACAGCGACACGCAGATCCCTGAATCTCAATCAGACACCTTATTCAACTTTTACGGTGAGATGGGGATTGGTGGTCACACTGCTTTAGAAGGTGATGATAAAGGCCGCTACAGCGACGGTACTTACATTGAAGCCGGTTTAGCCATTGAACATGGTAATTGGTTTGGCCTTGCTTACATGGAAGGTTGGACAGTTCCTGTGAACAAAAACACTGGTGAAGCATGGGTACATGGTCACGGTGTTCGAGGTTTTGAAGGTGGCTTTAACCGCCTCTACGGCGGCTACCGCACCGACAACAACACCGAATTCATGATGGGTCGTATGGACTCTTCACTGGATGACGTTCAATGGTGGGGCGATGCAACGGTTGAGTATGGCTACGCAATTTCAAATACTCGCGACGTCAACTTTGGCGTGAAGATACAGAATTTAGAAGGCAAGTTGCGCTACAGCATTTCAGCAGCACCTGAGTCTGACTTCTCTGAAAGTGATGCACTTATCCACTTCGGAAAATACGATAATTTTGCTGACCAATGGCAAGACAAAAACGCCATGGTCAACGGCTACGTTCAATACGATGTTACGGATGGTTTCACCTTAATGGGTGGTGGTGAAGTTCGTAACAACGATGGTGGTGAGCTAGCTCTAATAGGCGCGCAATATAAAAACATTGGTGCTCGTGTTTGGCACGACACTAACAAAGGAAACCAAAACGACGAACAAGCTGGTGGAAAGAACGGTACTGAAACCGGTCTTCAAACCAGTGCTGTATACGAAGCTGCAAAAGGTGTTTACCTATCGACAGCATATAACTATGCGAACAACGAGATTGACGGTGAAGAAGATAAAGTCACCTCTTACATTAACGCGGGCGTTTGGTATGAATATGGCGGTGGCACCTATGCGACGGCTTTCGACAGTAAATTCGGTGTAGGTGACGATACTGAAACTGGCGATGCTCAACTCTTCGTAATGCAATACTTCTACTGGTAATAATAGGAATCAACACAATGAAAATGACTAAAACTTTCGCAGCCATCGCCGTTGGTGCAGCCCTACTTGTTACTGGTTGTGCTTCAAATTCAGGCTCAAGTTCTGACGCGGAACAACTGCAAGCAAGCGAATTYAAAAATGTTATCGACCGTACTGGCTCACCGGAATATATGCGTGACTACGACTTCGATGACCACCAGCGTTTTAACCCTTTCTTCGACCTGGGTGCATGGCACGGTCACCTGCTACCAGATACAGCTGAAGGTATGGGCGGATTCCCAGGTACAGCACTGCTTACCGAAGAATACATCAACTTCATGGCTGATAACTTTGACCGCCTAAGCGTGTTCAAAGATGGCAAAAAAGTCGCGTTCACCATGGAAGCTTACAGCCTACCGGGTGCATTAGTTCAGACGCTGAAATCTGACGATGTAACAGTAGAGATGACAATGCGTTTTGCCTCTAACCGCACTTCTCTTCTAGAAACAAAAATCACCACTGACTCACCTGTTGAACTAGTTTGGGATGGTGAGTTATTAGAAAAGACTCACGCGAAAGAAGGCGAACCGCAAACTGATAAAACTATTGCGGAAACCTACCCTGAGTACAACCGTCAGATCGTTGCAACCGACGATGGCTTAAAGGTAACTTTCGGTAAGGTACGTTCAACGTGGGATCTATTAACCTCTGGCGAATCTGAATACCAAGTTCATAAGTCGATACCAACGAAAACGACGGTTGACGGTCTAGCGTTTACTTCAACGGCAAACATTGAAGAATCGACCACTATTTACACAACTTACTCGCATGTTCTTACTGCTGAAGAAGCACAAGCAGAGCAGCCTGAGATCAAAAAGATCATGGCAAACCCTACCGACTTTTTAGCTACGTCTGCAGAACGTTGGGAAGGCTACCTAGAGATGGGCTTAACCAACCCGAACGCAACGCCTGAACAAGAGCGTGTTGCAGTTAAAGCAATGGAAACCCTAAACGGTAACTGGCGTGGTGCTGCAGGTGCAATGGAGTTTGACTCAGTTACACCATCAGTAACAGCCCGTTGGTTCTCGGGCAACCAAACTTGGCCGTGGGACACGTGGAAGCAAGCTTACGCAATGGCTCACTTCAACCCTGATGTAGCGAAAGACAACATCCGCGCGATGTTCGCTTACCAGATTCAGGCTGACGATGCAGTTCGCCCATGGGATGAAGGCTACGTGCCAGACCTTTTGGCTTACAACCTAAGCCCAGAACGTGGCGGCGACGGTGGTAACTGGAACGAACGCAATACCAAACCAAGCTTAGCGGCATGGGCGGTAATGGAAGTCTACAAGACCACCAGCGACGAAGCTTGGCTTGAAGAGATGTATCCAAAGCTAGTGGCATACCATGATTGGTGGCTGCGCAACCGTGATAACAACGGCAATGGTGTTCCAGAATATGGCGCAGCGCGCGACAAAGCACACAACACACCTGAAGGCGAAATGTACTTCACCGTGGTTCGTGGCGACAAACACGACACCGTTGTCGGTCAGAAAGCACTAGATGAAGTCATGGCAAAAGGCGATTACGATTACATCGAAAGCCCAGCTCAAACGGCAGCGTCTTGGGAATCAGGTCGTGACGATGCAGCCGCTTTTGGTTTCATCGATAAAGATCAGCTAGACGCATACGTCGCGAACGGCGGCAAGCGCAGTGATTGGGATGTTGAGTTCGCTCAAAACCGCGCTGAAGACGGCACGCTACTAGGCTACTCACTGCTGCAAGAGTCTGTTGACCAAGCAAGCTACATGTACAGCGATAACAAGTACCTAGCGGAAATGGCGGACATTCTAGGCAAAGATGCTGAAGCGAAAGAGTTCCGTGAAAAAGCCGAGCACCTATCGAACTACATCAACACCTGTATGTTCGATGAGAGCACTAACTTCTTCTACGACATTCGCATTGAAGACAAACCACTAGCAAATGGCTGTGCGGGTAAACCGATTGTAGAGCGAGGTAAAGGCCCTGAAGGTTGGTCACCACTGTTCAACGGTGCAGCAACGCAAGCACACGCTGATGCGGTTGTTTCTGTGATGAAAGATACGTCTGAGTTCAACACCTACGTTCCACTGGGTACTGCTGCACTATCTAGCCCAGCATTTGGCCCAGATATTTACTGGCGTGGACGAGTATGGGTAGACCAATTCTACTTCGGCCTAAAAGGCATGGATAGCTACGGCTACCGTGACGATGCTATCGAGATGGCAGGCGCATTCTTTGACCATGCAGATGGCTTAGTTCAAGACGGACCAATTCGTGAGAACTACAACCCATTAAATGGAGAACAACAAGGTGCACCAAACTTCTCTTGGAGTGCGGCTCACCTATACATGCTTTACAACGATTTCTTTACTGACGCCGAGTAAAGCTAAGTAGAGATTTCTACTTAACTATTGAACTTAGAGATCTGATTCATTGGCTAATGGATTATATTGAGTAATTAGATGCATTAATTACTAGCTCTGAGTTTGATTTCAGGTTTGGGCATTCAGCATCGTGCTGAGTGCCCTTTTTATATTGGTACCAATAGTATTTGGCCTATGATGATCCTTTTACTCTGCAGGCTGTACTTTATAAGCTCTTGCTAACTTTCTACGCAAAAAAACAACTCCAACCTTACCATTTTAAAAGCATAAATTTTCCTGCAGGCACCCGCTATTTAGACACCTCAACAACCGATAAAAACTAGATAAGTCAGCAATGTATACCATAATGAGAAAGGGAATATGAACTAAGGAGCAATGATGCCTAAATGGGATTGGGGGGATATATGGCAAAACATTACTAAGGAAATTAAACACGATAAGATCATTTATTATTTCATCATCAGTTCTAGCCTGATTTTTTTCGTCGCTTCTCACTTTCTCACGACACAACAAAACAGCAGTTACAGCTTTTTCCTCTACTTGAGTGTTCTTGCTGAGACCTGCTACTTTACGTTTATCATGTGGTGTATTTATTACTACTTTTACCTACTGTTTAATCGTATGCCCCACCCGACTAAAATGTTCTTAGCTAAGCTCAAATCGTTCTTCAATCCGCCTTACCGCCTTATCGGATTCATACTCTTACTCTTTGCTTTAAGCCTAACCTTTTCTTGCTATACCTATTTAAAATCGATAATCCCCAATATTCATTACTTTTCTTGGGATCTCACGTTTTATCAACTCGACAAAATACTTCACTTTGGCGTCTCACCTTGGGAAATAACGCACGCCATTTTTTCATCCGCCTGGAGTACATTCGTCATAAACTTCATTTACCATTTATGGTTCTTTTTCATGTGGGCGACAGTGTTGTTCTTTATTGTAAAGAAAGAAGACGCCCAGCTACGCACTCAATTCCTTCTAAGCTTTTTATCTTGTTGGTTGATCGTTGGCGGCTTAATCGCCGTGATCTTGTCATCGGCAGGTCCTTGCTATGCTCACCTTTTAAATGAAAGCTTCGATTTTTACCTGCCTCTCCTTGAACGTTTGAACCAGCAAAGTCATCAACTTGTCGAAAGTGGGTTTTATCCTGTATGGGTATTAGACGTGCAAAACATGTTGTGGCAAGGCCACATCGATAGTGAAAGCGGAGCTGGTGCAGGAATTTCAGCGATGCCGAGTATGCATGTTTCAATTTCAGTGCTTATGGCGCTTAGCCTATCGAGAGTCAATCGCTACCTAGGTTACGGCATGTGGGTATTTGCCTTAGTGATACAAATAGGCTCTGTGCACTTGGCTTGGCATTATGCCGTTGACGGATATGTTAGCTTTATATTAACCAATGTCGTTTGGGTGATATGTGGAAAAGTAGCCCAATGGCAAAAACCAATTACTCAGTAATTCAGGCCAAACTTGCACCGTGATAAAGCTGTACTAGCAACGGCAAACTGAAACTAATGATATTTCTTCTGCTCAATGAATTGATTTGAAATGGTTGTTTTCACCAACTCTCTCAACCAGCTGTTTTTTTCATATGACGCAAAGTCTTTCTTATAGAACAGAGAAATATCAAAGTCTGCAATTGGAAGCGGCGGTTCGATCGTCGATAAGCTTTTATTCCCAAACTCTATCTTCGCCATCAATTCAGGAACAATACACAGTAGCTTCCGACTTGAGATCAAATTACGAACGGTCAAAAAGTTACGCGAAGCCACGGAAACTCTGCGCGACATTCCTAGCTCACCTATCATTTGATCTACTTGCGTTTGCAACTTGCCATCAGGGCTCACCAACGCGTGAGGATATTGAATAAATTGCTCTACCGAAAATGGTTTATGCAAAGTGATTTTCTGCGCGTCATACATGCATACATGCTTCTCTGTGTAAATTTTTTCAGAAACAACGTTACTATCAGATAGCGAGAAGCTACCAATGATCACGTCAACCTTGTCATCATTAATCAGTTGTTGGTAATTTTCTCGATTAGCATGAATGAAACTCACTTTAGCTTTTGACGCTGAATCAACAATGGCATCGTAAATAGCCGGAGCAAAAATAAGCTCAGCATAATCAGTTAGTCCAATCTTACAAACACCTTGATACTTATCAGGACAGAACTCTTCCGACGTAAATACTTCAAACTGCAACTGATTCAACACTTGCTGAACGATAGGTGCCACTTGCTCAGCTCGCTCTGTAGGCTGCATTTTATGCCCTTTACGCTCGAACAAGTTATCTTGCATAAGTTCACGAAGCTTAGCCAAGCTATGGCTCATCGCCGACTGGCTGACAAATACACGTTCAGCTGCTGCGGTGACACTGCCCGATTCATACATCGCCATAAAAGCCACGAGCAGATTCAAATCAACGCCTTTCCAATTAAATTCACTCATAATTAATCTCATTCATAGTTGCAATTAAAACTATCGATTTGAATCATTATAATGCATTTCATATTCTAGCGCTGTTCTGATAACCCATGAGTAAACTGAAATGTTTTCCTTATTTAAAACTTTTTTTCTATTAGGTTGGATTAGCTTTGGTGGCCCAGCTGCCCATATCGGGTATTTTCGCAATGCGTTCGTAGAAAAACGTAAGTGGTTAAGTGACGATGAATATGCGCAAATTGTTGCTCTCAGCCAATTTCTTCCTGGGCCAGGGTCAAGCCAAGTAGGCTTTGCAGTTGGTTACAAAAGAGGTGGCTTAATTGGTGGCGTTCTTGCATTCATTGGCTTTACGTTACCTTCTGTTCTTTTGATGTTGGCACTAGCAGTACTCAGTAGCCAATTTACAGAGTCGACATTATTTCAAAATATCATTCACGGACTGAAGCTATTAGCAGTTGTGGTTGTCGCTGATGCGGCATGGGGAATGTATAAAAACTTCTGTAAAGACAAGCTAACGGTAAGCCTTTGTGTGATCACTGCTGTGGCTTTGTTGGTTGTGCCAAGTATTTTAACGCAAATAGGTGTGCTAGTTCTGGCGGCATTAATCGGCAGCCAATACTTAGCGAAAGAAGGGAGATCAACATTTAAAGTGTCTGAGCTTTCTTACGCACCGCTTGTTATTTTCTTAGCACTACTGATTGGTTTACCTTTGATGGCATCCATGAGCCAGTCGATCCAACTGTTCTCTGATTTCTATCAAGCAGGCAGCCTTGTATTTGGTGGAGGCCACGTTGTACTTCCACTTCTACAAAATATCGTTGGTGACCAACTCACTCAAGATGCTTTCTTAACGGGTTACGCAGCCGCACAAGCTGTCCCTGGGCCAATGTTTACCTTCGCGACTTATATCGGTTACGAGCTATTGCCTCAGCTTCCAATTATTGGCGCGTTACTGGCTACACTGGCCGTATTTCTTCCAGGCTTCCTGCTTCTACTAGGGGTGTTGAAAAACTGGCAGGCTCTTGCAAGTATCCCTAAGGTTAATGGAGCTTTATGTGGCGTAAATGCCGCTGTTGTCGGGCTACTACTGGCTGCATTATATAATCCGGTATTCAACAGTGCCGTATACTCTGTGCTAGACATGGCTCTCGTCATCATAGGTTTCTACCTATTGAAACAACTCAAGTTACCTATTGTTTACCTTGTTAGTTTCTTTACTATTGCAGGCGCATCTTTAAGCCTTATATAGCCTTATATAGCCTTTTATGCTTGTCCTGATATCTATTTAAAATCACCATCGCTTAATACCAAAGAGCCAGCTATATGCTGGCTCTTTCTTTATGATTAAATCAATATCAGTGGCGTGGTATTTCTACTGAACCGCTTCGCTTTCTTGTTGTTTTTTCGTCCGAACCTCAGCTAGAGCTCGCTCTAGGTTTTCATTCGCCACTTTGTAGTACGATGGGTTTTTATCAATAGCCTGTTGCAGGTAAGGAATAGCTTTATCGGGCTTTCCTTGTAGCATTAAGAAATAACCAACATTATTAAGAGCTTCAGGCGCTGTCATGTGACGCATAAACACATTTATCGCTCGTTTGATTTCGTCTTTTCCCAGATAGATTAAAGCGAGATTGTTTTGCGCTTTTGCATTAGAAGGATCTTTTTCTAATGCCGCTAACGTATAGCGTTGAGCATCAGGATACTCACCACTCATATAGTACGAGTAACCAAGGTTGACCAAGGTTTTGACTGAGCTCGTTTTTATTTTCAGCGCCTTATGTAATAAAGCTTTGGCTACATCATGCTTCGCTTCCACATCGTACAGAACCCCTAACCCCATATACGCTAAAGCAGGTGATTCACTATCGACTTGCAGAGCTTTTATCGTAGCAACCGTTATCACATCACCATCGAGCACTTTGGTATTTTTTAGTCGAACCTGATCAGCATTCAGAGCTCTAAAGAAGTAACTTTTCCCCTGCTCAACTTCGCCTTGTTTACTGTACATTGCACCTAAATGTTCTAGCACTTTGATATTATTAGGATTGTAATTTAACGCCAGTAAGTAAGCTTTTTCAGCTAATGCTAAATTGCCGCGAGAGTAATGAATGCGACCAATCGTATAAAGTGATTTATCTTGATACTTGGCATCTGGAAATTCGACTGCACGAATATATTCATACAACGCCAAGTCGGTGTTCCTATTCGACAAAGCAAGATCACCGCGAGTAATCGCCTCTTGCTCAGTCAGTGGTGCAAGATCTGAAGTCAGCGTATCCACAGGGCGACCATCATATAAARCACTATTGAAAATTTCGGGTTCAGGCTCACTGGCACAGCCAGATATTGCCAACGAACATAATATTACCGTTAAAAACCTATCCATGTGATCACCTAGAATGAATTTGTGAGTGCCAAAAGTGCGGGCCCAACAGCGACGATAAAGAAACAAGGCCAAATAAATAACAGCAGAGGAAAAATCATTTTAGTCGGTATTTTAGCTGCTACTTCCTCTACTTCTTGATTTCGCTTATCTCGAAAGTCTTCCGTATAGTCCCTTAACGTTTGAGATAAGCTTCCCCCAACTCTGGATGCATGAGACAGCATGTTCACCAAGCCCGTAATTTCAGTGACACCTGTTCTTTCAATCAAATCTTCAAAGGCATCAGACATTTCAACGCCGGCCTTTATTTTTCCACAAACAGTATCCAACTCATCCGCAAAATCGGGGTGAGAGATCATTAACTCATCAGAAACTCGGCGCAACGCAGCGTTAAACCCCAGACCAGATTCAGTACAAACCACCAGCAAATCTAGAGCGTCTGGCACGCCTCCTCGTACTTTGCTTTGACGTTTCTTTGTTAAGTTATCAAGTACGATATTAGGTAAGAAAAAACCTGCGGCTAAACTGAAAATAATCGCTAAATTAAGATAAGACATTTCCGGAAATTTAAAGTAGAGCAACGCAGCTACGCCTGTACCAATCACAATACAAAAAACTTTAGCCGCATAGAAAATAGTTAGTGCGTTACTGTCATGGAATCCCGCATGCATAAGTTTGTGCCGAATACTTTCTTTTTCTCGCGTATCACCTGAAGTAATAATCGGCGCTAGAGATTCTAGCGTTGAGTCGAGTCGATTCGATTTTTTAAGCTTAGAGTGCGAATTGTCGTGCTGAAGATCTTCGAGCTTCCTTTTAAGTGGATTTTTAGCACCCACAAAGATAAGCACCACACTTACGACTAAAAGAGATGTTGCCACCAAAATCATCACTAACAGAAAATTTCGTTCGCTAAATGCAACATTATTAATGTAGTTCATTATTTCGGTCATTTTACACCTCGAAAGTAATGATGTGCCGTATCCATATTGAGCCGAAAAATAGGCTGATAATACCGACACTAACAATCGTTAAACCACGAGGGTCTTCATATAAAGGCGCAACGTAATCAGGGTTTATAAACAATAGACCAACAAAGAGGGCAAAGGGCGACAGCACAAGAATCCATGCAGACATGCGACTCTCTGCAGAAATCGTTTTAATTTTTCTGGTGAGTTTAAAGCGAGCTCTGAGCACCTTTGATACCTTATCTAGGTTCTCTGACAGGTTTCCCCCCGTTTCTTTTTGCAATAGTACTGCACTCGAAAACGCGAGCATTGATACCGTTGGGGTTCGCTCTGCCATCTGCATGATCGCAAGCCTCATGTCATAGCCGTAGTTTAAAAGGTTGAACGTATTCTTAAATTCAATACCGATAGGAGGTGGCATTTCATTACCGACTTCATTAAAGGCTTGAGTAACAGGTTGACCTGCTTGAAGCATACGTTTGATGATATCGAGGGCATCTGGAAGTTGTTCTTCAAACTTACCCAGCCGATTTGATATTTTCTTTTGTAACGTAAAGTGCAGTAAGAACCAAATACCAATAGCGGCGGCCAATGCGACATACCAGAACTGATTGAAGAGCAGTAGCAATAGCGCGGTACAAATACTGGTTAGAGCCGTTACAGCAAGAGTTTGCCCTAATGACCAATCGTACCCAGATAGCTCTATCGACTTTTTCAAAGACGACAAAAACTCAATTTGCACAAGCTTTCTATCTATTGGGCTTAACCCTCGTAAGTAGTGCTCCTGCAAGAGAGAGCGACTTTCTTCATCAAGGCTAGATTGGCTTTCTTTTAATCGAGCGGCTAACTCTTTGTGCTTTGCTTTGCTACCCGCAGCAGGCAGGATCAGCGCTTGTGAAATAAACACAACCGCAAAGAAAAGTAGGATGAGAAAGTAAGTAATATCATTTCCCATAATTTCCTCCTATTAGTTTGACTCGTTAAAGAGTTCAAACGGAAGATCTAGGCCACGTTTAGACAGTTGGTCATGGCATCCGGGAACCACACCCGTTGCCGTGTAATACCCAATGATGTTTCCATCTTCATCTAACCCTTGGCGTTGAAACTTAAATATTTCAGACATGGTGATGATCTCACCTTCCATGCCGTTAATTTCCTGAATGCTCACCATACGACGCTTACCATCTTCCTGACGTTCCATTTGAACAACCAGATGAATAGCCGAAGCAATTTGTGAACGTAAATTCTTCGCAGAGATATTCCACCCAGCCATAGAAAACATATTTTCAACACGGCTCAAGGCATCTCGCGGGGTATTGGCGTGGATCGTAGCTAATGAGCCATCATGACCTGTATTCATGGCAGCCAACATATCAACAGCTTCACTACCACGCACCTCTCCTAACACCACCCTATCAGGGCGCATACGCAAAGAGTTTTTAACCAGCTCTCGTTGG
Organism: Vibrio makurazakiensis; assembly: GCF_050337375.1. NCBI lineage: Bacteria > Pseudomonadati > Pseudomonadota > Gammaproteobacteria > Vibrionales > Vibrionaceae > Vibrio > Vibrio makurazakiensis. The sequence goes on from NZ_JAKJSW010000026.1 coordinate 12,651, forward strand.
GTTATCTCCCCTTTTCCTTCCAGGTTGGCAGGGCGAGTTTCAAGCCTAACGACATGAGGTTGCTGCAACTGAAGTTCGGCTGAATCTTCAATTGTGATGATTCGGTCATCACTAGGAATAAAGCCTGAAAAGATATTAAGCGTGGTTGTTTTTCCGGAACCGGTACCGCCGGAAATTAAAATATTAAGCTCACCTTGTACGGCTGCCTCTACAAACTTAGCCATTTGAGGAGACAAAGAATTGAAGCCTAAAAGGTTTTCCATATTCAATTTATCGACAGCAAAACGACGAATTGAAACGGTAGGGCCATCGAGCGCTAAAGGGGGAATAATGGCATTCACACGAGAACCATCTAACAAACGAGCATCAACCATAGGTGAAGCTTCATCAATCCGACGTCCAACTTGAGATACTATTCGGTCTAATATGTTACGTAGGTGTCTATCATCTAAAAACGTATAAGGTGTTTTTTCTAATTTACCTCTACGTTCTACAAATACATTCTTTGGTCCATTGACCAAAATATCAGAGACGGTTTTATCGTTTAGTAATGGCTCTAAAGGCCCAAGGCCAAATACTTCATCTTCTATCTGTTGAACAACTCGCTTTCGGCCTTCGGCACTCATTGGACGAGACTGGTCATCCGCCATAATTTGTATGATAGCTTCGTGTAAATCTTGCTTAGCTCTGTCCTGCTCCAAGCTCGATAACAAACCTAAATCTAATGTTTCTAACAATCTCTGATGGTAATAGTGTTTGATTTCTAGCTCTTGCTCTAACTGTTTGCGAGACTCTTCAACTTCCCTATCTCGTTCTTCTACAGCCTTTATCTTTCGCTCCAAAGGCGTACTTGCTGTTTCCCCCTCAGAAGAGCGACTGCTCTCTATTGAAGATACGCTTTCTTGCTGCTCTGCAAGTTGAGCTTTATCTTGAAATTCAGGGTTCACATTTTTTCGTTTAAAGAACATAAATATTCCTTTTTATTTTCTTTTTCTCTGTACTACCTAAGAAAACATACGTTTAAGCCAACTTTTCTTTTCATCTTCGATATGTGAAATCGTATGAGAAAACTCAATCACAGACTTTGAAATTGAACTGGATCGCCTTGACTCAATGAACGGTTTACCTAGGTTGGCACTTTCTATTGCCACCTTGAAGTCATTAGGAATAACGTGAATGGTTACTCCTCCTAAAGTCTGCTCTATATCTTTAATTTTTATTGACTGACGTTTTTCGTATCGGTTAATAATCAACTCGATATGTTCTTTCGGTAAGCCATATTCAAATGACAACACCTTGGCGATTCTGGTGGAGTTCTTAATGGCAACCAAATTCTGTTGCGTGATGAGGAACACTTTCGTAGCAGGCGCTAGTACAGATGAGAACGTATTATCAATACCTCTAGATAAATCGATAATGACATAAGGATAAAACTCTCGAAGAGTAGGCAGTAATTTCCCTAAATTCTGCGCCTGTTCATAATCTTCACTGTTATTTTCGTGACGGAAGCTCAACATGTGTAAGCCTGAACTGTGTTTAGTCACCATTCCATGTAGCGATATTTCATCAAGGTCTGCCACGCTCTCTATAGCATCAGACATGCCATAAGTGGGGTTCACATTTAGGTAATCGGCTATCACTCCAAACTGTAGGTCTAAGTCGAGCAATAACACTTCTTCTTTATGTTCATGAGCTATTTGCAAAGCAGTATTCAAAGCGAGTGTTGAAGCGCCACAGCCACCTTTACTATTAAGGAAAACATAGAGCTCTCCCATACTACGATTGGCAATTTTTTCTTCCGCGACATTTTTTAGAAGTGGCATCAACTCAGTGATGGTGGCTTTTTCAGAGACGAAATCGCCAGCTCCAATGCGTAACGCGATTTTAAGAGCGCCGTTATCTGATTCATTACCGAAAACAATAAGTGAAGCTTCGAAGTCTTCTGAAGGCGCTTCATATTCTTGCAAGGACATAACTTTTTGGGCCCAGTTAGGACCCGTTTCCACAAAAATAAGATCAGGGGGCATATGACTTGATAGCTGTTCAACATTAAGACCAGCCAGAGCGATGGTATCGAAAGATACATTGCGACATTTGGCTAACTCATTTGTCATATGTAATTGAAAGCGGTCACTAGAGTATAATATCCAAATATGGATATTTGTTTTTAGCCTTATCGATGCATCATTATTAGTCGTAAGCTGCACAGCTTCTCCCATAGCTAAATCCCTCTGTACCTAGTGGTGTTACCATTAGTATTATTTTTATTGGGCCTTATAATCTTTAGGCTCTCCGCTAATAAATCATTTTCAAGTCAAGCTCTACTACCAACCACTGTCACCGATAAAACACAAAAACGGTCAAATTAAACCCTGTAGTGTGTAGCCCTTGAATAACACATCAACTGAAGATGAATACCGGCCTTCTCAATCCTTTGCCAAGCCCGATGCTCACTCCATTACTGTATGTCCTGAAACTAATTAAATCCGTTAATCACTTGGCTCTCACTAGCCCCAGCCAATGAGTCCACTTCTTTACCTGTGTACACTTGATAAGCTCCTTCCATTCGCTCCCCACTACCGCTTGGAATAATAGAAAGGTTCTCTTGCGAAGCATTAGGATTATAAGTTTGCTGCTGCGATAACTTCGCAACATGAGAACCTAATGGAGCATCATTTGCACACCCTGTAAGTATGGCTGATATTGAAAAAATCACCGTAAATATATGAAGTTTCATCATGTATCCCTCTTATAAACTGTGTCCAAATGAACCTTCGGAACCACCTTGAGCATTGTCCAAGAATTGAGGATCTTTCTGCTTTTGAGCGGGTTTCGTTGTGACTGAAGAGTCAATATAGGCTCCCTGACCTAACAGGTAATATTTTAGGTCTGTAGGCTCAACAAAAGCGTCGGTAGGTAGGGTGATTTTGTTTCTGTCGACCGGTTGAGCTAACCTTGGTGTCACTAAGATCACTAACTCAGTTTCACCCGATATATATTCCTGACTATTAAATAATTGCCCTAGAACGGGAATATCTCCAAAGCCCGGCATTTTACTGACGGTGTCTCTCACATTTTCACTAATTAAGCCTGCAATACCGATGGTTTGACCATCAGCTAGCTCTAATGTAGAAGAAGCGCTGCGGCGAGTGATTGGAGGAATAATGTACGTACCATTCGTTCCACCAGGAGAGAGTGTTAAGCTAGAAGTAGCCGCAATTTCACTGACATCTATAGCTAGATTCAAGTTAATTTTCTTATCACTTAGTACTGTCGGTATGAACTTTAAACCCACCCCATATTCTTTGTATTCAATGGTTATTCCATCTTCATCTGGAACTGGAATAGGGAATTCGCCCCCCGCTAGAAATTCAGCTTTAGCACCACTTAATGCCGTAAGATTCGGTTCAGCTAACACTTTAGCGACACCATTAGTTTTTGCTATATCCAGAGCGAAGGTAAACAAGGTGTCACTATCGATGAATGTACTCAGTAGCCCTGTGGTGTCTATGGATGGCGCATTAAAAATTGGCCCAATGCCACCTGCGACGTCATCAATTATTCCGCCTGCCGATGTCGCCCCCCAAGAAAAACTACCGTTATTTTCAAAGAAGTGAAAGTTAGCATCAAATTTTCTAACCAAACTTCTTTGTACTTCGGCAATCGTCACCTCAAGCATGACTTGTTGAGCCCCACCGATTGACATTAAGTTTATCACCCCTGTTTTTTCTGTTTGTTCACTGAGTGATTCTTCTGATTTATCCACCTCTTCACCTGCCGAATAAGTTTCAGCGACGCGAAGTGCAACATTCATTTTCTCTTGCGAACTAATTTGCCCACTTAAGATCAACCTGTTTTGTGCGCTATGCACTTCAATCGTTTCATCCGGTAAGAACTCATAAAGCTTCGCCTTTAAGCTATTGAGATCGTGAGTCACCTCAATGTTGATTGATTCAATCAACTGCCCTCGACTATCCCAAGCCATCAAGTTAGTTGACCCTAACTTTTTGCCTATCAAAAAGAGTTCATCTGATTTTAACATCACGATATCCAGCACTWCAGGATCGCCTAACGATACTCTTTTTGCTTTAGCCGATAAGGCAACATGCGTAGATTTGTGGTGAGGAACCTTAACGACTTTGCCTGTTTGCGTCGATGCGACAACAGAGAAGCTACACACTACCCAAGTCAATATTATTGAATTTATTATTCTCATGATTCACCTCAATCCCTAACTCGCACATTCGATGCTTCCGTGCCTTTGATTATCGTTACCTGAGGAGCAACATATCTTCGAACGACTTTTTCTTCAGGTTCATGAGGGTTCCGCAGTGTTAATTGAATTTCCCCTCTGCTCTTCGCTGATAAGAGTTTTTCTGCTTCTTTAGGTGATACTTCCAATGTCACCGCTCGTACGATAATTGGCTTGTTTTCTTGTGTTTTTGCCGTCTGATCCACCGCGAGAACTTTGATGTCTTTCAAAACAGTTTTGGTTGTCGCCGACCCTTTCCCGTAGGAAATCGTATTAAGTATATCGACCTTGTTTCCGGGTAATAAGAAGCCCGCCACACCAATAACATCATTAACACGAATCGTAACTGCGCGTTTATTTTCAGGAATGAGAGCAGCTAAAGTTGAACCTTCACCTGGTATTGTTAGCCTGAGTCGACTTACAATTTCACCCTGATAAATTGATGTCGCAACCACTTGCCCAACAAGCTCTTCAGCTAAAGAGAATTGGTCTTCACTACGCCAATCTTTCTCTAGTAATTTAGTCGTAAGGTGCTGCTCTTCAATAACGCTACCAGCAATAATTTCCTGCGCGGCAACCACAACAGGCTCTCTTTCCACAACTTCAACATCCACCTGAGGTTGCAACTGACTATCCATCCATTGCTTCGCAAAAAATACCGCAGCTAACCCAAATACGATTGAAAGCAAAAATAGTAATATGATTTGATTTCTACTCATCGCGCCCCTCCTCCTTTGCCATCGGCAGTAAAGTAGACTTCCCAGGCTCTTTCCAATACAGCGGCGGAAATGATCGGCTCAACCTCTTCGAACGCAATAATATCTCGGCTAATACCTACAATATCCTTCGGTAAACATGGGTAGTAGCCAACGCTATGCTGGCTATGTAAATTTAATAAACTATCAAATAGATTCACGTCCAAAGACAATGACTTATTAGACGCCATGATTTCCCATAAATTTTTATACTCGTCTTCCCTTAACGGTTGAAATTGTATTTTGTAACCCAAACGACGCAGGAACGCAGGGTCTGCGATAGTCTCAGGGCTTAAGTTGGTAGAAAAAGCTAACGTTAATATGAAGGGGACAGAAATTTGCTGACCGTTAGGTAATGATAAGTAGTCATAGAAATACTCCATTGGCACAATCCAACGGTTTAATAAGGTGTCAACAGGCATGGGTTGGCGACCTAAATCATCAATAATAAAGATCCCATTGTTTGCCATCATCTGTAATGGCGCCATCCACACTCGGTTGTGTTCTGTATGGTTTACTTCGAGCATATCCATCGTTAGCTCCCCACCAACTTGGATACTTGGTCGCTCACATAAAGCCCAGCGTCGATCGTATTGCTCTTTAAATAGCAGCGTTCTCTCGCTGTCAGCTTTTTCGACTTTTTTATGATGCTGCCCAGTGAAGACTTTAATAATGTTACCCGCGGTAAAAACAGCATAAGGGATATAAACAGAAGTATTCAGTGAGTTGAGCAAGCGCGTAGCAACATAGGTTTTACCCGTACCAGCGTCTCCATAAAGTAATAATGCACGACCGGAGTTAATGGCTGGGCCAAGAACAGAGACCATTCTGTCAGCACCAAGTACATCTGAAAGTGCGTAAGAAACATCTTGTCGATTAACTAACTGAGCTCGAACATCTTGCGCTTCCACCATGACCTTGTAATCAGCTAAAGACACTGGGCAAGGCCCTAAATAGGCATCTTTAGAAAACGCAATATCGGCTTCAGCCATCCCGCCTTCAGATAGAGCGTAACGAACATGACCCGTAGATCCTGAGTTAAAGTTTGATGTGCTTGCTTGAAAAACTTCGACTAAAGATTTCCCTCGTAGCGAGGCAATCAAATCTTCAATAATATGACTATTAATCCCCAACAAACGTGTGAGTTCTAATATGTCGGACTTGGGAAACGCAGCGAGTTGTTTTAGAAGTAGGTTTTCTACAACTGCGGCTGGAACTTTGAGAGATTCAAGAGACGTGGGGACTATTGGTGCATCCGCTTGTGGCGTGAGAATATCTCTATGTTTTGCATCCTTGACCATTTCCATAGAGGCCTCTTTATAAAGAGTAATTATCTAAAAGTAACTAAAAAGTGCCAAGCCTATAACCACTGCTGGCGCAAATGGCATTCTCAATTTATTCGAATTATTCAATCGATTTGCTTTTACTTGATTGTGACCATAAAGAAAAGATTGAGAGTACTCATTAATTACTAGCTTGGATTCGTCAGGTTTGGTAGCTAAAAACAATAATAAATAAAAAGAAGCAACGATTCCGGCCCCGACAGTAATCCAATATGCACTCGCTAATAAATTCCCCCAACCACAAAAAACGCCAACGGCCCCGAGTAATTTAACATCACCCGGAGCCATTGCTTTTAGGAAATACAACAAAAGCCCTAGACCGAAGAATATAACCCCGGAGCCTAGAGCTGATAATGAAGCGGTTAACCCATTCATTTGAAAGTGATAAGCAGCAGAAAGTATAATTAGTGGCAGTAGCCATATATTTGGAATTCTATTATCTCTGGAATCATAAACTGCAATAACCAGTAATATGCTCCAAATTAATATTTCCATTTTATACACTCCCGAGCGTACTATTAAATGAATTAATTAACGTATCGTCGTATGTTAGAAAAATGGCAGTGAGTGCGACAACTAGAAATGCAGCGCCAACTACATACTCAACAACACTCAAGCCTTCTTCTCTTTTAAAAAACTCCAAGATATCAGAATAACGCATTGTCTATTCCTCTTGAGATACCTTTTTGTAAGTACCTGCGGTGAGTTAGCTAACGGCGCCGCTTAGTTTAGTAGAAAGTGAACTACCTAGACTTGAGAATACCGAACCAAGAGCAACAACAAGTAAAGCTGCACCTACAACGTATTCGACTACCGATAGTCCTTCTTCATCATTCATGAACGCTTTAGCATTATTAATAAATTTATTCATAATTTGGTCTCCTTCCAAATGCAGCACTAGTTGAGTGCCCTTTAAATGTAGAGAGTTCTATCAATAACTGTTAGGACTTTCTTGCTATCATCTTGCACTTTCTTGCTACCCTCCTAAACTAGATAAATAAAAGTAAATAATCTTTTCGTATTAATTTTTGAGTATGCATATGGATATCCCGCATATTGGTCACTGGCTAGGATTGCCAATTAATGACCTAACCCCAGAAACCTCTGACATGTTAAAGTTGGAATTTCATATTGTTGAACATGGTAACGATGTTTCAATATTGAGCGACTTTGATATACATTATTGTTTTTTTTATCTAAACCCAGAGACTAACCTTCCTCTATTAAATTCCGCGTTAAACATCTGCAACAATTTAGGTAAGCACCTGATTTTAATATATGAAGGTCGTCTAGAACGTTCTATTTCTCTTAACCACGCTATTTATGAAAGAAAGAATATTGATCAGGAAGACTTTGAATCCTGGGTAAAAAATATCTCTTCCAAAATACGCTTGAGCTTTTCAACTAATAATGAATATTTAGAGAAAAAATCATCGGAACCTTTGATAGTAAAGTCCACGATTAGTCAGGATTTTATTGAAACCCTCCGCTACATTGAAAACAATTTATCAGAAGTGATCCGTGAGGATGATATAGCTGAAAGATGCCATTATTCGGTCACCTATTTTTCAAAAGTTTTTCATCGCGTTATAGGCATCAGCTTTCGAGACTATATATGCAACAAAAGGATAAATTTAGCAAAAAAAATCCTCTTGCGAGATCGCAGCACTAAAGTCTCTTCGGTGGCTTATCAGTGCGGTTATCAAGATGTCTCTTATTTCTCCAGAATCTTCAAAAAGAAAACTGGCATGACCCCCGGTATGTTCCGGCAAATTCACTAAATCGGCGAAATATTCTCTTAAAAATTGAGAACTTCGCGTTTTATGTCTTCATCAAGCCATGCTAGAGTTAACAAGAAATTAACATAAAAACAATAAACTATAATTGCCACTAAACGGAGTTAGAGAATGATTCAACCTAACGAGTTAAGCAAACCAACATGCGCTCTCCCGCCACCGAATGAAATGATCTTAAAATGGGCAGAGGAACGCCCTAATGAGATTTACCTTAAGCAAATCATCAACCGAGAATTCGTTGAGTTTACTTATCAAGAAGTCGCTGACAAAGCCCTAAGGCTAGCAAGCGCCCTAAAAGACTTAGGTGCACAGCCCGGCGACAGAATTGCTTTAATTTCTAAGAACTGTGCCGAATGGTTCATTTGCGACCTGGCAATTATGCTTGGAGATTTTGTAAGTGTACCTATTTTCCCAACAGCCGGTGCCGACACTATCGAATACTGTCTCACTCACAGTGAAAGTAAAATCATCATCTCCGGTAAACTTGATGATGCCAAAGCTACCCAGTCTGTGATTGATTCATTGCCAGAAGTCATCAGTATTGCGTTGCCTTACGAGACTTCAGCCAAATGTAAGCTGCTATTCACCGACCTCATTGAACAACATGAGCCGAGTACATTAAGACCAGCCCACCATGATGAAAAACTGATGTCCTTGGTATATACATCCGGAACTTCAGGTCTACCAAAGGGAGCGATGCTCACTTACGGCGCATTTAACTGGTCAGTACAACGTTTGATCGATCATATTGGCATTCAAAAAAATGATCGCTTGTTCTCGTACTTGCCATTAGCACACATCACAGAGCGCGTTTATATTTTTGGTTCATCAATTATGGGGGGCGTTCCTACCGCTTTCCCAGAATCGCTAGATACGTTTATTGATGACGTAAAAATGCAAAGACCGACCCTATTTATTTCAGTACCAAGGCTCTGGACACTTTTCCAACAGCGTATTCAAGACAAGCTACCTCAGAAAAAACTCAATATTTTACTAAAAATCCCATTTATCAACTCCATCATCAAAAAGAAACTCGCGGATGGTTTGGGTTTAGATCAAGCTCGAGTTCTTGGCTGTGGTTCTGCTGCTGTGCCTCCAGCTCTATTAAAATGGTATGAAAGTGTTGGGCTAAACATTACTGAGGCGTGGGGATGACTGAGTCATTCGCATATAGCACTCTGAATTATCCATTCCGCGCAGACAAAATTGGTTCTGTTGGTAATGCAGGCCCAGGGATTGAGCTTAAGATAGCTGAAGATGAAGAGATACTCGTTCGAGGTGAGGGCTTGTTCTCTGGCTACTATAAGAATGATATTGCGACTCAAGAAGCTTTCAACTCTGAAGGTTGGTTACACACTGGTGATATCGGCGATATTGACAGCGATGGTTACTTAACTATTCGTGGCCGTAAAAAAGATACTTTTAAAACAGCTAAAGGGAAATTCGTAGCTCCTGTTCCTATCGAAAATAAGCTGTTCGAATATAGCCGTGTTGAAATGATGTGTCTTATTGGTCTAGGGCTACCAGGACCGATCCTATTAGTCGTTCCACACGATTTCCCTAACTTTGATCGCGAACGATATGAGCGAACCACAAAACGCGTGATTGAAAAGATGAACACCAAGCTTGCTTCGCATGAAAAAATCAAAGGTGTGTTAATGATTAAAGAACCTTGGAGTATAGACAATGGCGTCTTAACACCAACTTTGAAAATTAAACGACACGTCTTAGAACAAAAGTATCATGAGGTTGGTCATAACTGGCCGAAAGACAAACTAGTCGTCTGGGAAGAGTAACCACTATCGATAAAGGGAGCTTTTAAAGCTCCCTTTATTATTTTGTACATTTGATCTGTAGATCGTTCTAAACATCTAATTACCACGCTTCAATTACCGAATTAGCTCCCATAATTCTTTTACTTCCAGAATGGTTTTGAAGATTCCTTATCCGCTTCGTAACGACTCACACCAATGTCTGACAAAAGGTGGTCAGGAAGCTCTGATAACTGCTTTCTTGTTTTCGCCTTACTCATACTAGCCTTTACATAAGCAAAGATTTTCTTAAGTGGGTGGGTATTCAGTTCTACTGAAAAATCAGAATAATGATTAGATTGCGCATTCATATATAAGCTCCTATTGATTTATTCGCTTTACATGACTAATAATTGAGCAAATCTATTTTTCTGACAAACGATAGATACTGGCAATGAGTTAAGGAAAACTAATGTGAACGAAAGAATACCGCCACTACAAGGGTTGTTTTATTTTTACAAGGCTGCAGAACTTGGCAGTTTTAAGGCAGCTGCTGAACACTTATTTGTTACAGCTGCCGCCATTAGCCAACAAATTCGATTGCTCGAAGACTGGCTTGGTACTCCACTTTTTGTACGTCAACACAGAAAGGTCACTCTAACCCCTGAAGGGCATATTCTATTTTCTCAAACTCAAAAGGGATTTGCTCATATACAGGATGGAGTGAGACAGATAAACCAAGACCCTGAGCCTAATAGGCTATCTATCTCTACCCTTCCCTCTTTTGCCCAACACTGGCTTGTCCCAAGAATTGGAGACTTTAGAGAGCACCACCCTGACATATCAATGCTGATCGAGCCTACCAATAAGCTCATTACTTTTCAGGACTCGAATGTCGATATATGCATCCGCTATGGTCTTGGGGATTATCCGAACATTGAATCCCGACAGATTATGGATGAAGTGATTTATCCTGTATGCCACCCTATTTATCAAGAAAAGCACGGTATCTACAGCGTTGAAGACCTACACAAAGCAGAGCTTATAGAAGATAGCTGGCCTGATATGGATTGGAATTTATGGCTAGAGCGCTCAGGAGTTAAGGGGGGAGTTTCAACACTAAAATTCGATGGTTCACACTTTGTGTTAGAAGGGGCGCTATCGGTTCAAGGGGTTGCGCTAGTCAAGCATAGCCTAGTATATCGATACCTTCAGGAGGGGAAGCTAGTTAGGATTGGAAATATGGCTTTACGACCGAGGTTCAATTACTTCTTATGTGCACCTGCAGGTTACTTTAAGCGAAAAAAGATAAAACAGTTCTCTAGTTGGATAAAGAGCCAAGCAGAACAGTTTGGAGATCAAGGGCGTGAAGACCTAACTATTCTAGAGAGCAATTATTCCCTGAAATGGTCTGATAGTTCTAAGTAAGTAACTGCTATACTGCGTTGAAATATATATTGCGAAAGGCACATGATGACTCAAGAAAATAACCCACTGCACGGTATTACTCTTCAGAAGCTATTAACGGAGCTTGTAGACCACTACGGTTGGGAAGAATTAAGCCATATGGTTAATATCAACTGCTTTAAAAAAGATCCTAGTATCAAATCTAGCCTAAAGTTTTTACGCAAAACAGACTGGGCTCGAACTAAAGTAGAACAGCTTTATATCGACTTAAAACGCTAGCATCTAGCATCTAGCATCTAGCATCTAGCATCTAGCATCTAGCATCTAGCATCTAGCATCACTAAGATGCCTACATACAAAAGCCCCGCAAGCTTTCACTTGCGGGGCTTTTTTAGTTATAGAGAAAAGAACTAATTACTTAGCGTCTTTTTCTGCTTTAACTTTAGCGATTACTTCTTCTGCCACGTTCATTGGACATGGAGAGTACTGTAGGAATTCCATAGAGAATTGACCACGGCCTGAAGTAATTGTACGTAGGTGACCGATGTAACCAAACATTTCTGAAAGTGGTACGTCAGCTTTAATACGAACACCAGTTACACCAGCTTGTTGATCTTTGATCATGCCACGACGACGGTTAAGGTCACCGATAACATCACCAACGTGATCTTCTGGAGTAAACACGTCAACGTTCATGATTGGCTCAAGAAGTTGTGCGCCAGCTTTAGGCATTGATTGACGGAATGCGCCTTTCGCTGCGATTTCAAATGCGATTGCAGATGAATCGACTGCGTGGAAACCACCATCGTAAAGTTCAACTTCAACGTCTAGCGTAGGGAAGCCAGCTAGTACGCCGTTTTCCATCATGCCAGCAAAACCTTTCTCAACTGCAGGCCAGAATTCTTTAGGAACGTTACCGCCCACAACAGAAGACTTGAATGAGAAACCAGAACCAGCTTCGCCAGGTTTGATACGGTAATCGATCTTACCGAATTGACCAGAACCACCAGATTGCTTCTTGTGCGTGTAGCTATCTTCAATTGCTTGAGTGATAGTTTCACGGTAAGCAACTTGAGGAGCACCAACTGTTAGGTCAACGCCGTAAGTACGCTTAAGGATATCTACCTTGATGTCTAGGTGAAGCTCACCCATACCTTTCAGGATAGTTTCGCCAGTCTCTTCGTCAGTCTCAACTTGGAAAGATGGATCTTCTGCTACCATTTTACCGATAGCGATACCCATTTTCTCAGAACCGCCTTTATCTTTTGGAGATACAGCGATAGAGATTACTGGAGTTGGGAATACCATTGGCTCAAGAGTTACTTGGTCCTTTGGATCACATAGAGTGTGACCAGTTTGCACGTTCTTCATACCAACGATCGCAATGATGTCACCAGCTTGTGCGCTAGTTAGTTCGTTACGGTCATCAGCTTGCATCTCAACCATACGGCCAACACGCTCAGTTTTACCTGTGAAAGAGTTAAGAATCGTGTCGCCTTTGTTCAATTTACCAGAGTAAATACGAACGAAAGTTAGAGCACCAAAGCGGTCATCCATGATTTTGAATGCTAGAGCTTTGAAAGTTTCTTCTGTAGAAACGATAGCGTGTTCGCCAGTTTCTTCACCAGCTTCATCCATTAGAGGTTGAGGATCAACTTCAGTTGGAGAAGGTAGGTAATCAACTACAGCGTCAAGAACGATTTGAACACCCTTGTTCTTAAATGCAGAACCACAGAATGTTGGGAAGAAAGATAGGTTACGAGTACCTGTACGGATACAACGCTTGATATCTTCGATAGAAGGCTCTTCACCTTCCATGTACGCTTCCATTAGGTCATCGTCTTGCTCTACAGCAGTTTCGATTAGCTCTTCACGGTATTGCTCAACGTCATCAACCATGTCCGCAGGAACATCTTTGATTTCGTAGTTTTCAGGAAGACCAGTGTCATCCCAAACGTATGCTTTACGGCTTAGAAGGTCTACAACACCAACGAATTCATCTTCGCGGCCGATTGGTAGAACCATAACTAGTGGGTTTGCACCTAGAACGTTTTTAACTTGGTCAACAACGTTGTAGAAATCTGCACCCATACGGTCTAGTTTGTTAACGAAGATCAGACGAGATACTTCTGATTCGTTAGCGTAACGCCAGTTAGTTTCTGACTGAGGCTCAACGCCGCCAGAACCACAGAATACACCGATACCGCCATCAAGTACTTTAAGAGAACGGTATACTTCAACTGTGAAGTCAACGTGTCCAGGAGTATCGATAACGTTTAGACGGTGACCATTCCAGAAACAGCTTACAGCTGCTGACTGGATAGTAATTCCGCGCTCAGCTTCCTGTTCCATGAAGTCAGTAGTTGATTCGCCATCATGTACTTCACCAGTCTTGTGGATTTGACCAGTTAGCTTAAGGATACGCTCAGTGGTAGTAGTTTTACCCGCATCAACGTGCGCGAAAATACCAATGTTTCTGTATTTCGATAAATCTGCCATTGTCTTACTCTGTTAATAGGATATAAAATGCGCGCAGAGTATATCACAATCTGTGAAGACTGATAGCTTTGCATGCATTTGAGATTAAAAAACTTTGCCTTCTCGCAATGRAATAGAGAAGGCATACTAGATAAACAATTTAACTTATTGTTTATTAAATAATTAAGGCCGCAATTTATGAACTGCCGCCTTAATAGGATTACTGAGATATAGAGTAGCTGAAGTAAATACGATTACAACTCATCAAACGCATTAATCGCTTCAGATAGCTTCTTAACCCCATGAATTTGCATTCCTGGGATACCACCTTTTGGCATATTAGCAGCTGGGACTATCGCTCTAGTGAAGCCATGTTTAAACGCCTCATTCAAGCGCTCTTGACCGCTCGGTACTGGCCTAATTTCGCCAGCAAGACCAACCTCACCAAATACAACTACATCTTTAGGTAGTGCTCTATCTCTAAAACTCGATAATAGTGCCATGACTAATGCTAAGTCTGCACTAGTTTCGGTTACTTTAACACCACCTACCACATTCACAAACACATCTTGGTCTGCCATTTGTAAGCCGCCGTGTTTATGCAGCACAGCTAGTAATAAGGAAAGACGGTTTTGTTCAAGACCAACAGCCACTCGACGTGGGTTTGCGAGCTGGGAATAATCAACCAAAGCTTGGATCTCGACTAATAGAGGACGAGTGCCCTCCCAGACCACCATCACCGAACTGCCTGAGGTTTCTTCTTCTCCACGAGATAAGAAAATAGCCGATGGATTACTAACCTCTTTAAGCCCCTGCTCAGTCATAGCAAAGACCCCTAGTTCATTCACAGCGCCAAAACGGTTTTTATGGCTACGCAACGTTCTGAAACGGCTGTCCGTTCCTCCATCTAATAGCACAGAACAGTCAATGATATGTTCTAGTACTTTAGGTCCCGCGAGCGTGCCGTCTTTAGTTACGTGTCCAACTAGAAAGACCGCCACATTATTTTGTTTAGCATAACGTGTTAGTGCCGTCGCTGATTCACGTACTTGAGCCACACTACCAGGAGATGATTGAACATCTGCAACATGCATAACTTGAATGGAATCGATAACCATGATCTTAGGCTGTTCTTTTTCAGCGACCTGACAGATCTTATCAACGTTGGTTTCAGAGAGCATTTTTAAGTGCTCTTTTGGTAGCCCTAAACGAGATGCTCGCATAGCTACCTGTTRCAATGACTCTTCCCCGGTAACATATAAGGTAGGTAGTTGTGACGACAACAAACACATGGTCTGCAGCAATAAAGTCGATTTACCCGCACCAGGGTTACCACCAATAAGAATCGCAGCCCCCGGAACCACCCCGCCGCCTAATACTCGATCTAGCTCTTTAAAGCCGCTACTAAATCGCGGAACCTCTTGTAAGTCGATTTCCGACAATGTTTGAACTGCAGATTCCGTCGCCG
The DNA here is from genome assembly GCF_050337375.1 of Vibrio makurazakiensis. Taxonomy (NCBI): domain Bacteria; kingdom Pseudomonadati; phylum Pseudomonadota; class Gammaproteobacteria; order Vibrionales; family Vibrionaceae; genus Vibrio; species Vibrio makurazakiensis. The sequence goes on from NZ_JAKJSW010000026.1 coordinate 27,901, forward strand.
CTCCTGCATAACCAGATAGTCGTTCATTGCGAGCGACTTGTGGAGACGCGGCTAAGCGAACTTCGGTGATCGTATTCCATGCTCCACAGGCATTACACTGCCCTTGCCAACGTGGAAAATCTGCTCCGCAATCATTACAAACATATGCGCGTTTCGCCTTAGCCATATAACCTCAAACTATATACTGTGCGTGTTCATTGACACGTTAGATATTAAAAAATGGTAACTCTGTGACTCAGTTGACCGTATGCATGAAAATAAAAGTTGAACAAAAGTCACTTATACTTAAAGATCAAACACAACCTGTCGATAACATTGATACTTCTACTTTAACAAAAAATGTATGCAGCAATCTGAAATTCTATCTTTAGCAGAGAGATTAATCCCTGCTTACCATGCCGATGACTTTGACTTCCTTCTTTCTCAATTGACAGAAGGGGAATCCCCGTCACTCAAATTACTGGTAAAGATGGAACTCAATCGCATCATGGCACCCTGCACTAAGAGTGTCGACCTTAGAGGAAGAGTAAACGGTGAATGCAGAGCCTATGTTCTCGATGGCCGTAAGCACTGGTTAGACGATGTTGCATTCAATGCCTATCACAAAGGTACAAAAAAATTCCATGGCTATACCGAAGGAGTTTGGGAGTCGTTAGCCAATACTAAAAACAACTTCCGCGTTATTAGCCAACGTAGCCAAGGTCATGTAGCTAAAGAGCTAACTAGCGCTGATAGTGTTTATGAAGCGGAACCAATTAACCTTGGTTACGATCTCAAACGCCAAGAGAATCGCTTAAGGATTTCGACTCAGATAGAAATCGAAATGCCGAATAAGCAAATCGTTCATGGCTTAACTATCGACTTGTCAAACTCTGGTGCTAAATTCAAAGTGCCTAGTGCTTTTGAGTATAACCTTGGCGAAGTAATTACCGTTAACTTTACTGAGCTAGCTCAAACCTCAGAGATTATTGGCGCCGATCAAAAGATTGAATTTAGAGTATTAGCCGTTGACGAGTCATACGAGAACGACGCTATTAAATATTTGCGAACTCTAAAGCTCACAGATACTGAACTCATCAACCAACTAATCGATGAAAGCGTTAACAACTCTAGCAACAAAACCAAACACGACAACCAAGACAAAATCATCAGAGCGAGAACACGTGCATTTGAGCATACCTTCCTCAAACACACCTGTAATCTCCCCCTATTCTTTAGTGGGAAAGAGTTAAAACTTGCTTTGTTAACCGATAATAACCGTCCATTGTGGCAATATTGGCACGATGAGCGTAACCAGCAAGCGTTGGGAACTTTGTTTCATGATCAGCGTATGGAGCTTCTTACTAAGCCCGGTGTGAAAGGAACCAGTAATGTTATTTATTCGTTTACTCACACTCACCAAGACAAAACACTTTATTACTCGATGATGCTACCTGAAGCATCACGAGAGCAACGACAACTGTTTTGGCATATCGGCGCGAAAAGAAAAAGCTGGAAAGTGTTTAAACTTTCAGTATTTGAGCTGTCTCAAGATGAAAGAAAAGCGTTGGCTGAACACAATTCTGACCTAGCTGATAGCGCAGAAGCCCTGACCCACTGCGGCATCTTGCAAGAAATCGGCGACCATAATACGGCAAGTGATTATTTACTTACCGAGAAGCCTAGAATTGCGAGTAGCGAGCTAAATCAATTCCGTCATTCCAGAAAAGTGCTTGGTCGACCACAGAACGTTTATTTTGACGTTCAATCACGACGTAAAGAGCCTCGCTATCAATTTAAATCTCCACTAGAAGTAATCAGCGCGAGTGGTGAGAAAGCCTCAGGTTTTACCGTTGATTTATCAAAACGTGGCTTAAGCCTCACCCTGCAGCAACCACTAGTACTAAAAAGTAATGACCCGATTACTGTCAACTTTAATGAGCTGCAGTTGTACGACAAGAAGCTTCCGCTAAGTGCAGTTCCTTACCAAATAGTTCGAGTGAGTCCAAACGGCAAACAAGTCCAACTCGTTATAACTGAAACAAGCAAAACGATTCGTACCATTGCATTTCTTAACGGGTTAATTGACAGCAACCAAGATAAGCTCAGAAAAAAAGAAGAGGCAATTCCAAATAGACCTCTACTTGAAGCTCTGCACAATATTTTATTAAGTAAGATAGTAAGCAGCCCAATATTTATTGATAAGCCAGGCGCTTCATTAAGAACAAAAGTTGTCGGTGTGAACTTCCCACTACCAAACCATTTGATGCTACTAGCTAAACTCGGCCATGAACAAAATATTTCTTTAGAACCCGTATTTAAAGGCCGTTCAAACACGCTACTTGCCAGCCCATTAAGACGTATTGACGGAGCTGAACCTCAACATCATGATATATATGTTGCTGCCATTAAGTTCGGTAATAAGGTTCAATCGCTTCATACCAAGATGGCGCATGATTTTGCTTCAATCAAAGAACGGATCATGTTTGTAAAGAAGGCAAAACAAATGGGAGAGTTTTACGTGTTACGAGTATCAACAGCACCTATCTTTGACCCAATGACCACTTTGCTGCAATACGACCTTGAAGAACTCACACTTCTTAGCATGCACCAAGCTAGAAAATTAGAGAAAGAGATATCATCTTTCATAGGCTACGGTGAAATAGGTAATATCACAGACGAAGTTTTGGTGCGCTTAGAGCTCACCTAACAGCCCCACAGTCACTATTTGTAAAATAGGTTAAGAATGGCCTATTTTGAATACTTAAAAGCCTCTCATACTCTGAGAGGCTTTTTATTTATCTATCTACTGAATGGAATTGAAACTTCACTCTTGATTTAGACTTCAGTTCATTACAGTCACTATTACAGAAGTAGTTTGCCGCCCCACAAGCTTGTAGCTTTTCTAACTCACTATCACAGTCAGGGCATAACCCCACTTTCGTATAATGACACTGACAAGCCTCACACAGATAACCCCCGTCCCAGATCAATTCTGCCTTGCACTCAGGACATGTATTTTCAGACATACTTCACCTTTTTATTCATCGGATAGGCCATTCTAGTTGCTCGGCTTAGCTATACTTTGATMTCAATAAGTTAATTTCGTTTCAGCACTTTTAAACCCTAACACCCCAAAAGATCATAACTTGATCTTTTGCTTTATCTAGCTTGATCAGCGATCTACCCCTAATAGAATATTTACATCACCACACCCCGAAAGCATAAGTTACATATCCTGCATTTGGATTTGACACAGATTAATAAACTAATAATCGTTAAGTTAAAACCAACAAACAGAATCTTATAATAACAATGGTTTAATGATGAATTTCATTTACATAGGTCTGCATTTGAATATTTTGCGTATCAATCATATTCAGTGAAACCCTTATTCTACTTAGGTCTGCGCTACTTTTAATATGAGAACCACCGCAAGGAATCGATACGGATCCTACCCCTTTGATCAAGCATTCCCAGTAACGAGAATCAGTCAGGTAAAGTCCTTCTAAACGCATTTTTACGTCGATTATATCGTTGAACCACGTCTTTATTAGATCATTCACTTGTTCTTCAATGATAGGGAGATCTGTAATCATATCTACAACATTAAGACCGCGCTTTTTCAACGTTTTACCCAAGCGGTAAGTGTCCGTGCACAAATCAGGTGTTACGAAGCTGGTTTCCTGAGCGTAACTATTGAAATCATAGCTGCCTAGTGAGTCTTTACGATCTGCGTCTTTACGCCAGTACTTTTCAGATAGCACTTTGTTTAAAGCAAGAAACGCAAAATGACCGGCGCTATGACCTCGACTTAAACTATCCTGGTATTCTTTATCCACTTCCCACTGAATCTGGCTGCCTACTTCAATTTTTGTATTTGCAGATAAACAATGCACAACCACAAAAACCCAACCTTCCGTATCTCGTTTTACGGGTATATCTTTTCCAACATATAGAATGCTAGTTTGCTCTTCAACGGCTCCTACCTGGCAATCAATAACCGAGTGTTCTTGTCCATTGAATTGAGCAACTCCTTTATCTGCTGGATGATCAGGCCAAATATGACTTACAGGATGAAAAGGGGTTTCTTTAGTAACAACGTAGATAACATCGTTTCCTGGCACGACCATCTGTACGATTGATTCAAGGCTCCAAATGCCATGACAAAATTGAGTTTGAGTTGCTGTGATATTCATAACGCCCCGAAATATTAATTATTTATTCTAATTCGACAAATTTTACTTAAAAAAATACCCAAGTCTAAGCTTGGGTATTTTTAATGATTTACGGTTACTTACGACCTTTCATCATCGTCATCATGCGTTTACGCTTACGCTCTTGTGAGATAGTCAGTTTGTTTGTTTTCGCTTCAAACGGGTTCTCACTGTTTTGGAATTGAATACGAATTGGCGTACCCATAATTTCCAAAGAACGACGGTAGTAATTCATCAAGAAACGCTTATATGAATCCGGCAAGTTACGAACTTGGTTACCGTGAATAACGATAATTGGCGGGTTATAACCACCAGCGTGCGCATATTTAAGCTTAACACGACGGCCACGAACCATTGGTGGTTGGTGATCATCTGTAGCCATCTTCATGATACGAGTAAGTACTGAAGTACCAACACGAGTTGTTGCTGACTTATAAGCTTCTTCTACAGACTCGAATAAGTGACCAACACCTGTACCGTGCAGTGCAGAGATAAAGTGAATACGTGCAAAATCTACGAAACCTAAGCGACGGTCTAGTTCTTTCTTCACGCGATCTTTAACATCGCTATCCAGACCATCCCACTTGTTTACCGCGATAACGATAGAACGACCAGCATTCAATGCAAAGCCCAACAAGCTTAAGTCTTGATCTGAAATATTTTCACGAGCATCAATAAGAAGTAATACAACGTTAGCATCTTCAATTGCTTTCAGCGTTTTAACAACCGAGAACTTTTCTACCGTTTCGTTGATATTTTTACGACGACGAACACCAGCAGTATCAATCAGAACGTATTCACGCTCATCACGCTGCATTGGAATGTAGATAGAATCTCGAGTTGTACCCGGCATATCGTAAACAACAACACGTTCTTCACCTAGAATACGGTTAGTTAGCGTTGATTTACCTACGTTAGGACGACCAATGATCGCTAGCTTGATTGGTTGATCTTGAAGACGCTTGAATTCTTCTTCAGCTTCTTCTTCAGTGAAATCAACTTGCTCTTCTTCTTCGTCTTCAAACTCAGTTAAATCGCTTACTTCACCATTATCAGCTTTTAACGCTTCTGCAAATGGGTTAAGTGCAAGATCAATTAGTGCTGTTACACCACGACCGTGCGCAGCAGCGATCTGGTACATATCTTCAACACCCAATTGCCAGAAGTCAGCACTTGCTGCGTCAGGGTCAATACCATCGACTTTGTTTACTACAAGCATTGATGGTTTTTCTAGTTGACGAAGGTGCTTAGCGATTGCCACATCTGACGGAGTCAAACCAGCACGGCCATCAACCATAAATAGAACAACATCAGCTTCATCAATCGCCGCTAGCGACTGCTCAGCCATTTTTGTTTCAACACCTTCTTCAGTACCGTCGATACCACCAGTGTCGATAACRATAAAGTCGTGCTCGCTAAAATGAGCATGACCATATTTACGGTCACGCGTTAAGCCTGGGAAATCCGCAACCAATGCATCACGAGTTCGAGTCAATCGGTTAAATAACGTAGATTTACCTACGTTTGGACGCCCTACTAGAGCAACAACAGGTACCATAACAACCTCTACAAATTCTTATCTTAATGTAGTTATAGGTAAACACTTGCCAGCAAGCTTAAATTTTTACCTATAACCACATGGTTTATTTCATTTATCTCAATAAAACGGCTCCTGGCTGTTACCAACCAGGAGCCGATTGTGAATTATATCACGCTTTATTGGCTAATCGTCAGTTTCTTTACATCGCCATTACGTGTAACGACCAAATAACCATCTGGCAACGCCACAGGTCCAACAGAGAAACCGCTATCGTTAACCAGTTGTTGAGCCACAAACTCACCAGTAGAACGATCTAACCAATGTAGGTAACCTTCTGTGTCACCAACAACTAAGTAGCCATCAATAACTTTAGGTGCTGTCAGTAAACGGTGTTCAAGCTTTTCAGTGCTCCAAAGCTCAGTTCCGCTTCGTGCATCAACTGCCACTAAATGGTCTGTATCGGTCACAACAAATAAACGACTACCATCAGTTTCAATATCAATAGCTGAAGAGTAATTACGTTTCCATGTTGGCTTACCTGAACGTAAGTCAATACCAATTAACTGGCCATTGATACCAATAGTATAGAGGGTACCGCCTAAAATAACGGGCGTAGCATCAACATCAACTAAGCGGTCAATTTCAGTTGCACCTTTTGGTGTACCGACTGGCTGTTGCCAAATTAACTGGCCACGTTCAACAATCGCCGCCGCTAAACGACCATTTGCTGTACCCCAAAATACACCGCCAGAAACGGTCACAGGAGCGCTATCACCACGTAAGGTCAAGCTTGGGACTTCGGTGCTGATTGTCCATTTTTGCTCGCCAGTCAACTGGTCAAGAGCAATCAACATGCCACGACTGGTATTAACGATCACAAGGTTATTGTCTGTCGCTGGAGAAGCTAAGACCTCACCGTTAACGACGACACGCCAAAGCTCTTCACCTGTGGATTCATCAACCGCAATTACTTCACCATTTTCGTTACCCACGAAAATCTTTCCATAAGCAGCGGTTAAACCACCAGACAAACGAGCATAAACTTCACGTTCAAGATCGTTGCTCCAAAGCTCTTTCCCTGTATCTGGGTCTAGGGCTTTGATTAGGCCATCACGGCTAGCAATGAATATTTTATCGTAAGCATACTCAGGTGTGAGCTTCGAAAAATAATGACCAACSCCATTACCAATAGAAGTTGACCATTCTGACTGAGGAGTAAACTCACTAGATACTGTTGGAACTGGTGCCATAATGATGGTGTCTTCTTCACTAGCACAGCCAGCTAATACACCAATTGCAGCAGCGCAAACAGCAGCTTTACGGATAACACCTTTAGAAAATAAGCCTTGAGAAAGGCTTATTTTTTTTAACGTTCTCTTCATTTAGAGTCAGCCTTTACTTAGCTAGATCGTCTAGCTTGATCTGTAGAGCTTGGCTAGCGTCATTCGCTTGCTGCGCTTCAGTGTAAGCACTGTACGCTGCATCCGTATTACCTTGACGCAGAGAAATGTCACCACGTAGTTCAGCGCTACGACCTTTCCAAGATTCATCAGTAATCGTTGCTAATTCCGCTAATGCCGCATCAAACTCGCCTTGCTCAGCTTGAATACGTGCTACTCGGTAAGAAATTAAAGGCGTTAAAGCTGCGTCTTTTGTATTAGTTTTAGCCCATTGAAGCTGTGTTAAAGCCGCGCTTAAGTCGCCAGCTTCAATTTGAACTTTCGCTAGCTGCATTGCTGCTAAGACTGAGTATTCTGCTTTGCTGTTATTATCAATAAAGCTTTGAACATCAGCTGAGGCATCAACACCTTGCGCTGTTAAGTTCGAAATAACAGCAGTGTAGTTATCAGATGCAGCTTCACGCGCTTGAATTGCAGAGTCTTGGTAGTAACGCCAACCAAATAGTCCACCTAAACCGATTACAGCGCCAAAGATTACGGCCTTGCCATTCTCTTTCCACCAATCCTTAATCGCTTCAACTTGTTGTTCTTCAGTATCGTAAAGTTCCACTTCCTGTCCTCTTTRATCTTTAAAACGCCAGCACTCGCTGACGTTTGTATTCATTGTGAGCTGATGCTCTTTTGAAAATGCAATTGGCTAATTTAGATTAGCGCGGCAACTTTCTCTGCAACTTCCGCTTGAGACACGGTTTCTTGCACGCCGCCAACCAAATCTTTTAGCACTACGGTATTGTCAGCAACTTCGTTCTCACCAAGCACTAGTGCTACAACAGCACCTACTTTGTCAGCACGTTTGAATTGTTTCTTGAAGTTACCACCACCGAAGTGGTTCATCACACGTACGCCCTTAACGGTGTCGCGTAATTGATTCGCTAACTGCATGGCCGCGATCATCGTACCTTCGCCAGCAGCAACCATGTATACGTCAACGCTACGACGAACTTCTGTAAGCTCTAGCGTTTCCATCATAAGAACCAGGCGCTCTAGACCCATTGCAAAACCAACAGCATTTGTTGGTTTGCCACCGAGTTGCTCAACAAGACCATCGTAACGGCCACCGCCACATACAGTACCTTGAGCACCTAAGCTGTCAGTGATCCACTCAAATACTGTACGGTTGTAGTAATCTAGGCCACGAACTAGACGCTCATTAACTTGGTATTCGATACCAACCGCGTCAAGAAGTTCACATAAACCTGCAAAATGTTGTTTTGATTCTTCACCTAGGTACTCAGACAAACGAGGCGCATCACCAAGGATAGCTTGCACATCTGGGTTCTTAGTATCTAAAACACGTAGAGGGTTAGTGTGCATGCGACGTTTGCAATCTTCATCCAGCACATCAATGTGTTGCTCAAGGAAAGCCACTAACGCTGTGCGGTAGCTTACGCGATCTTCCTGAGAACCAATTGAGTTCAACTCCAGGCGAACGTGCTTATCGATACCTAGCTCACGCCATAGGCGCGCAGTCATCATAATAAGCTCTGCGTCTACGTCAGGACCATCTAGGCCAAATACCTCAACACCACATTGGTGGAATTGACGGTAACGACCTTTTTGAGGACGCTCGTGACGGAACATAGGACCCATGTACCATAGGCGCTGTTCGTCACGGTTGATAAGGCTGTTTTGAATACATGAACGAACACAACCTGCTGTACCTTCTGGGCGTAGCGTTAGGCTGTCGCCATTACGGTCATCAAAGGTATACATTTCCTTTGAAACAACATCAGTTTCTTCACCAACTGCACGGCTAAATAGGTTTGTTTCTTCAACGATAGGCATACGCACTTCGTTATAGCCATAAGCACTAACTACACTTTTTACAGCGCCTTCCACTTTTTGCCACAGTGGAGATTGAGTTGGTAGGCAGTCGTTCATGCCTCGAATTGCTTGGATATTTTTTGCCACAATATTTATTCCGTCATGCTCAACGACTGCTACTCATAAAGCGCACTCATTGAGACTAAATTAATCTTCTAAACTTTTTACATCAATGTGATTAGCTTTATCAAGCACTGACGCTTTTGCACGAATCTTCGCTTCCAACTGATTAACTAGGTCATCGTTGTCAAAGCGTTCTTTCTGGCGTTTGCCATCTTCGTAGAATGCACTTTTTCGGTTACTACCCGCGAGACCTAAATGCGAAACCTCAGCTTCACCTGGACCATTAACGACACAACCGATAATAGACACGTCCATTGGCGTAACAATGTCTTCTAAACGCTCTTCTAAGGCGTTTACTGTGTTAATCACATCAAACTCTTGACGAGAACAACTTGGGCAAGCAATAAAGTTAATGCCGCGAGAGCGAATACGCAGTGACTTCAAAATATCAAAGCCTACTTTAATCTCTTCAACTGGGTCAGCAGCTAACGAGATACGTAATGTGTCACCGATACCTTCAGACAATAACATGCCCAAACCTACAGCTGACTTCACAGACCCCGCACGTGCACCACCAGCTTCGGTAATACCTAAATGCAAAGGTTGATCGATTTCTTTTGCTAACAATCGGTATGAACCAACAGCAAGGAAAACATCCGACGCTTTCACGCTAACTTTAAACTGATCAAAGTTCAAACGGTCTAGGATATCCACATGACGCATTGCCGACTCAACCAAAGCTTCTGCCGTTGGTTCGGTATATTTCATTTGGATTTCTTTTTCCAAAGAACCGCCGTTTACGCCAATGCGAATTGGAATATTCATATCCTTCGCGCAATCAACAACAGAGCGAATACGGCTTTCGTTGCCGATATTGCCTGGGTTGATTCTCAAACAGTCAACACCGTACTCCGCCACTTTCAAGGCAATACGGTAATCAAAATGAATGTCGGCAACCAGAGGAATTGAAACCTGTTGTTTGATTTGTTTAAACGCTTCTGCCGCATCCATAGTAGGAACGGAAACACGTACAATATCAGCACCAACATTTTCAAGTGCTTTGATTTGAGCAACAGTCGCTGCAACGTCTGTTGTTCTTGTGTTTGTCATGGACTGCACTGCGATTGGTGCGCCATCACCGATCGGCACATCGCCCACATAAATGCGGGTCGATTTGCGACGAATAATTGGAGATTCGTGTTGCATATTAGCTCTAAGGTAAGGTGATTCGTGCTACTTTGCCTGAAGTATACCCAGAAAGGTCGACAGGTTCACTTGCAAATGTCATTGATACGCCTTCTGGCGCGCCCAACACTACTTTATACGGTGCTGTTCCTGATAACTTCAAACTTTGACCCGCTTTCTTAATGCCCGTAGATAATGTTTTACCATCAGCATCTTTCACTTGAATCCAGCAATCAGACGAAAAACTCAATGCAAGTTCATTATTGATAGTTGGTGTTTCAGTTTTAGCAGGTACAGTAATTTCTTTTTGTGAAGTGAGCTCTTGAGTAGGCTCAACTTTTGCAACTTCAATAACAGGCTCGGTGATTTCAACAACGTCATCAGTAAGTTGTAACTCTTGCACTTCGTCTGCTACTTCAGCTTGCTGTTCTTGCCTTTCAGGAGAAGACGCTACTGGAGACAGTGGCTCAAGTTCTTCCGTTAATGCTACATCACTCGCTTCGATACCACTGACGACTTGCTCAGTGTTTACGTTCGACTCAGCCAACGACTGAGACAAAGTATCTTGCTGTTGGTTTTGCCACCACCAAACTGATGAAATACCGACAAGAATGGCAAAGATACCCCAAGTGAGGCTCATTATACGGCTGTTATGCTTTTCTGTTTTCGCTTTGCCAGAGAAGCTTTGCATCTCATGTTCTTCATGCTGAGCGTCACCAGCGTGATCCAATGCATCAAGAACGATCTTTTCATCCAAGCTCACTGCTTTTGCGTAAGATCGTAAGTAACCACGAGTGAATGTCGCTACTTGGACGGATTCGAATTTATTTTCTTCAATTTGCTCTATAACGGTTAAACGCAGTTTTAAACGATCGGCTATCTGTTTTTGCGTCAGTCCTAAAGACTCACGTTTTTGCTTTAACAGCGTACCTGCTTCTACTTGCGCTGTAACTGATGATTCTGTTGTGTTTTCTTCGGTGTTCATATCTACGAACTTCTTAATTTAGTCACGCTATATTGATGAATATTTTTTGATTTTTTTTATAGCTCAATCAATAAAACGATTATGTATGTGGGATGTATCATTGCTTGCGCACTTAGCATTTTCTGAAGTAAAAAGCCGGAGCTTTTATTCAGCTGGTAGCCAACCTAATAGACATTACGACAACAATGAACTCTCGCTCAACAATAAGTAGAGCTAACCTCATCATAAGCTAACCAACAGACAAGGCAAAAAGACTTTCCACAAAATTTACAGTTAGCTCAAGCTTTTGTCCAAAAATTGACGAAATAAGCCCGAATTACCCTAAAAAGAAATGAAAGCCAAAAACAAACAAGCCAGAAGTTAGGCTTCTGGCTTGTTTCTATTTAGCAGATGTTTTATACCGCTTTAACTGCGATGACATCGCCAGCTGCGAGGTTTTCATCGCGCGCTGCTTTTAATTTCGTGCGCTTAGTTCTATCGATAACATCACCGACTAACTGACCACAAGCGGCATCAATATCATCACCACGAGTTTTACGTACTGTCACTGTATAGTTGTATTCCATCAATGTTTTCTGGAAGCGATCAATACGAGAGTTACTTGGCTTCTTGTAAGGCGACCCTGGGTAAGGGTTAAATGGAATCAAGTTTATCTTACATGGTGTGCTTTTCATCAGCTCAGCAAGTTCGCGAGCGTGGTCCATGTCATCATTCACATGATCTAATAGTACGTACTCAACCGTTACTTTACCGCGGTTAGCGTTTGAAGAAGCTATGTAACGACGAACTGATGCTAGGAAGTCTTCAATATCCCAACGATCATTAATTGGCATGATTTCACTACGCAGCTTGTCATTTGGCGCGTGTAGTGAGATAGCTAAAGCAACATCGATATTATCTGTCATTTGATCAAGACCAGAAACAACGCCAGACGTTGAAACCGTTACACGACGTTTAGAAAGCGCAAAACCTAAATCATCTAGCATAATTTCTAGTGACGGGATTAGGTTTTTCATATTCAGTAGTGGTTCGCCCATTCCCATCATTACTACGTTAGTAATAGGGCGACGACCTGTTTCTTTCTCCAGGCCAATTTCACGAGCTGCGCGCCAAATTTGGCCCACAATTTCAGAAACTTTTAAATTACGGTTGAAGCCTTGTTGCGCTGTTGAGCAGAACTTACATTCTAATGCACAGCCGACTTGCGAAGATACACACAATGTCGCTCGATCACCGTCTGGGATATATACCGTTTCAACGTCTTGATCGCCAACGCGCATTGCCCACTTAATTGTACCGTCTGAAGAGTGTTGTGCTTCAGAAACAATTGGAGCAACAATTTCACAGCGGCGTTGTAATTTTTCACGCAGCTTTTTATTAATGTTGTTCATGTTTYCGAAGTCATCGACACCGAAATGGTACATCCACTTCATAATTTGATCTGCTCGAAAAGCTTTCTCATTCAGTTCTTCTGTGAAAAATTTACGAAGACCTTTACGATCAAAATCGAGTAGATTGACTTTAGCTGTGGTCATGATGCCTCTCAATGACGGAACAATAATTAAGGGCGCGAATTGTACAGCCTTTACGCAGACTCAACAAGAGCTGTAAAGCCCTGTGTTTACTAAGGCATTCAAAGTTAAGCGCTTAAAGTTTGAACAAATTTAAGTATAGTACCGTTAGACATGAAAAAGGCCTCACCGAAGTGAAGCCTTTAATAACTTAAATACTTTGCTCTCACTGCTTATTCAGCAGGACGTGGGCAAATTTCAGACTCAGGGAAGAAGAATTCAATTTCACGAGCCGCTGACTCTGGGCTGTCACTGCCGTGTACAGAGTTGTAACGCATGCTGATCGCGTAATCTGCACGGATAGTGCCGCATGCCGCTTGTTCTGGGTTAGTTTTACCCATCAATTCACGGTAACGAGCAATTGCATTTTCACCTTCAAGAACCTGAACCATGATAGGRCCAGAAGTCATAAACTCTTTTAGAGGACCGAAGAATTCTTTACCTTCGTGTTCAGCGTAAAAGCCACTTGCTTGTTCTTCAGTTAATTGCACCATTTTAGCTGCAATAATTTGTAGGCCTGCTYTTTCAATACGGTGGTAAATTTCACCTACTAGATTACGTTTTACAGCATCCGGTTTAACAATTGAAAATGTTCTTTCTAGAGCCATAATGTTTCCTTTTACTTCATTATTGTCGTTATTGACGCCAGCCTTAAAGACTGGCTCATTATTATTTTGCTTGTTCTGTTAATACGCGGGCAAGAGTTCTGATCCCCATACCTGTCGCACCAGCTGACCATTTGTCACTTGCTGATTTACGGTAAGTGCCAGCACAGTCGAAGTGCAGCCAGCCTTTCTTATAATCATCAACAAAGTAAGACAAAAACGCAGCAGCTGTACTTGCACCTGGTGTGTAATCACCAGTGCTAATATTGGAAAGATCAGCAAAGTTAGATGGCAGCATACCACGGTGGAAATCAGCTAATGGTAGAGGCCATAGACCTTCTTTCTCTTGATTAGCCGCTGTCAGAGCTTTGTGTGACAGCTCATCATCAAAACTTAGCAATGCATGGTAATCGTTACCCAGTGCGTTCTTTGCAGCGCCAGTAAGCGTAGCACAATCAATGATCAGTTCAGGGTTATGCTCACATGCGTACATTAGGCCATCAGCAAGAACCAAACGACCTTCTGCATCGGTATTCATGATTTCAACAGTCTTACCATTTTTGTAAGTAATAATATCGCCCAGCTTCAGTGCGCGACCAGAAATCATATTCTCTGCACAACAAAGGATAAGCTTAACGCGTTTATTCAAACCACGTTCAATTGCTAAACCAAGACCACCAGTAATTGTCGCTGCACCGCCCATATCTGCTTTCATTGCAGTCATGAATTGACCTGGCTTAATGCTGTAACCACCAGAGTCAAAGGTAATACCTTTACCCACAAGACACGCGTATACCGGTGCGTTTTCATCACCCGTAGGGTTAAAATCAAGTTGTAACATCGCTGAAGTACGCTCAGAACCACGACCTACCGCGTAGATACCTTCCCAACCTTCTGTTAGAAGATCTTTATCTTTAACTACTTTAGCTTTAACAGTGCCCGCAGGCGCTACTGATTTGATGTATTCAGCTGCCATTGTTGCTAACTGGCGCGGTGCAACTTCTTCAGCAGTTTTGTTAATGATATCGCGAGTCCAATCTGATGATTTAATGCGAGCTGTCAGCTCTTTTTGCGCATCATCAGCTAACGGAGTCCAATCCATTACGTTCTTTTTCTTAGGACTACGGTAACCTTGGTAAAAAGCCCAAATGCTTTCTAGATCCCAGTTGTCACCTTCAAGTAATACAGAAGCAATGCCTTGTCCATCAAGCTTACGTGCCGCTCTTTGAACCGCGCCAAGATCGTGACCTTCACCTAAGTGAATAGTCGTACCATTTTCTGAAAATGATAAAATTGCTTTATCTCCCCACTGAGGCTGGGCAGGATCTTGACTTAAAAATACAGACATCTGTGTAGACATGATTTCTCCTTGTCTTGGAACTACAACGTTCAAAAAGTTAATACGACGTTGTTTAGATTATTTGTTATTTGCGGGATGATGTTAGCATTATGTAGAGATGAAATGTTGCTTAGATAAAAAAACGGACCAAATGGTCCGCTTTTTTTAGTAAGAATTGTTAACTTGGCTAGGTTTTAGAACTAGCTCATTTAAAACAGACTTAGTCCATTTCATCCATCCAACACAAGATCACAGCTTCTAAGATCTTTTCGTTCGAATGATTAGGTTCATCATCGAAATCTTCAAGATCAAGAATCCACTGGTGTAGGTCGGTAAAACGTACCGTTTTTGGATCCGTATCAGGGTACAAATCACAAAGTTCAATCGCGATATCGCGTGAGTCAATCCATTTCAAGCTCATAATTCTTCCTTACAATCACAAAGTGATTAGTGCTCTTCTGACGCTAAGTTTAGTGTGTACTTTGGAATTTCTACCACTAAATCTTCATCTGCTACTTTCGCTTGGCAGCCTAAACGAGATTCCATCTCTAAGCCCCATGCTTTATCTAGCATATCATCTTCAAGGTCATCACTTTCTTCAAGTGAATCAAAGCCTTCACGGATAACGATGTGGCACGTTGTACATGCACATGATTTCTCACACGCATGCTCAATACCAATACCGGCTTTCAAGGCAACATCAAGAACCGTCTCACCAGTTTTTGCTTCTAAAACTGCGCCTTCAGGGCAAAGGTCTTCATGAGGTAAAACAATAATCTTAGGCATGTTTTCTATTCTCTAACTATT